>DASTZO010000249.1:0-7079 GCA_035764265.1 Sphingomicrobium sp. | reverse complement strand
CGAGGTGATCGCCGACCCGTGCGCCAATTGCGGCGGCGAAGGCCGGGCGCTCAAGCGCCGCAGCGTGTCGGTCAAGATCCCCGCCGGGGTGGACGAAGGCACCCGCATCCGGGTCTCGGGCGAGGGCGAGGCCGGCGTTCGCAACGCGGCCGGCGGCGACCTCTACATCTTCGTCCACATGAAGCGGCACCCGATCTACGGCCGGGAAGGGACGACCCTGATCGCCGAATGCCCGGTCAGCTTCACCACCGCCGCGCTCGGCGGCTCGATCAGCCTGCCAGGGGTCGACGGAAGCAGGATCGACATCAAGATCCCGGCCGGGATCCAGTCCGGCGAGCAGCTGCGGCAGCGCGGCGCGGGAATGAGCGTTCTCAACGGCCGCGGCCGCGGCGATCTGGTAGCCAAAGTGCTGGTCGAGACTCCGCGGCGGATGAGCGCCAGGCAGAAGAAGCTGCTCGAGGAATTCCGCAAGACCGAGACCGGGGACGAATGCCCGGCGGCGAAAAGCTTCTTCCAGCGGGTGCGCGAGACGTTCGGCTAGCCGCGCAGGCGGTCGATTTCGAGGCGCAGGGCGAACGATTGCGCGAACAGCTCGGCCGCGGCGTGCAGCTCGAGCCTCGGCGCTCGCGCCGAACGGCTGTGGCACTGGATGATCCCCAGCTCGCGCCCCTCGACGCTCAGCGGGACGCTGATCGCCGAGGCGATCTCCTGCTCGCCAAGCCGCTGCAGGGTGCCGGCTGACGGCGACCTCAACAGCGCCCCGGCGATCGAGGCGCCGCCGGCTTTGCGCGGGAACAGCGGCACCGGAGCGGCGGCCGCGTCGGCGACGATGGCCGGCAGGTCGGGGACGATGCTGGAATCCCCGAAGCGGCCGCGGCTGCTGTGCGCGCTGCGCTCGCCGGCGTCATCGCGGCACAGGATCAGCGCCCGGTCGCAGCCGGTCAGCGCCCGGACGCGCCGCGCGGCCGCCTCGAGCAGCGCCTCGCCGCGGTGCGCGGAAAGGCCGTCGACCAGGCCCGCGACCGATCCCATCGCTTCTCCGAGCCCCCGTTCGGGGCTGGGCGCCCCCTCGAGCAGCACCCGGCCGTCGCTGACCTGGAAGGCGATGTCGAAGCGCGGCCGGTCGTGGGCGAGCCGCACCCGGTAGGCCCGCGCGACTCCGGTCGAACCGCTGAGCCTGGAAAAGAGGTTGCGAAGGTCGTGCAGCGCCTGCGCCTGGACGAAGCGGCCGAGCGGCTCGTCAATCAGGGTGACGTGCGATTGCCCAAGGAAATCGTCGACGTTCTCGGACGCGCGCAGGACGATCCAGTCGAGCGACAGCTGGATTAGGAAGCCGGCCGGCTGGATCTGCGGCCCGGTCGAGTCCGCAGCGGCCGCGACCGGCGCGCGCGCGTCCTGCACGATGTCGGCGTCTTGAGCTGGCATCCCTGGCCCCCGCGCGCATCATAGCGCAGGATCGGGCCGCGCAACCCAGAAAAAGTTCTGAAACCGAGCGGTTAGGCGCCGGCGCCGAACACCCGATCGAAAATCCGGTCGACCTCGCGCAGGTGATGGTCGAGGTCGAACAATTGCTCGAGCTCGCCCGGAGCGATTCGCGCGGTGACCTCGGGGTCCTGCCCGAGCAGCTCGAGAAGCGACGATTGGCCGTCGGATTCCCACACCTTCATCGCGTGGCGCTGGACCAGCGCATAAGCCTCCTCGCGGCTGAGCCCGGCCTGGGTCAGCGCCAGCAACACCCGCTGCGAATGGACGAGCCCGCCCATGCGCTCGAGGTTCCTGCGCATCCGCTCGGGATAGACGAGCAATTTGTCGATGAGGCCGGTCAGCCGCGCCAGCGCGAAATCGAGCGTGATCGTCGCGTCGGGGCCGATGAAGCGCTCGACCGACGAGTGCGAAATGTCGCGCTCGTGCCACAGAGCGACATTCTCGAGCGCGGGCGTGACGGCGCTGCGCACCATCCGCGCGAGGCCGGTCAGATTCTCGCTCAGCACCGGGTTGCGCTTGTGCGGCATCGCCGAGCTGCCTTTCTGGCCGGGAGAGAAAAACTCCTCGGCCTCGAGCACCTCGGTCCGCTGCAAATGGCGGATCTCGGTCGCCAGCCGCTCGATCGACGAGGCGATCACCCCCAGCGTGGCGAAGAACATCGCGTGGCGGTCGCGCGGGATCACCTGGGTCGAGATCGGCTCGGGCGTGAGGCCGAGCTCGGCGGCGACATGCGCCTCGACGTCGGGCGAGACATTGGCGAAAGTGCCGACCGCGCCCGAGATCGCGCAGGTCGCGACCTCGTCGCGCGCCGCGACCAGGCGCGAGCGGGCGCGGTCGAACTCGGCATAGGCCTGGGCGAGCTTGAGGCCGAAGCTGGTCGGCTCGGCGTGAATTCCGTGGCTCCGGCCGATGGTCGGGGTCAGTCTGTGCTCAAGCGCGCGCCGCTTCAGCACTGCGAGCAATTCATCGAGATCGGCGATCAGCAGGTCCGACGCCTGCTTCAACTGCACCGCGAGCGCGGTGTCGAGCACATCGGAGCTGGTCATCCCCTGGTGGAGGTAGCGCGCCTCTGGGCCGAGTCTGCTTCCCGCCCAGGTCAGGAAAGCGATCACGTCATGCTTGGTGACCGTTTCGATTGCGTCGATCGCCGCGATGTCGATCTCGCCGAGCGCGTCGGAGTCGTAGGCGGCGCGGATTTTCGCCGCGTCCTCGGCCGGGATCGTGCCGGCTCGGCCCATCGCTTCGGCCGCGAACACCTCAATCGCGAACCAGATTCGATAGCGGTTTTGCGGCGACCAGATGGCGGTCATCTGCGGGCGGGAGTAGCGGGGGACCATCCCCGGCGCGGCTAGCAGAGCCGCCGCGCCGCATCAAATCATGTGACACCCGTCAGGCGGCAGTGGCCGGTGCGCTCGATCTGGAGCCGGTCCCGGGCCGCGGCGAGCGCCTTTTCGAAGCGCGGGTCGTCGCGGATCGAGGCCAGGCCGGGATCGGCCTGCGCGGCGCGGACCACGGTGCCGCTCGCCACCGCGAGAATGCGCTCGAGCTGCCTCAGGGCGCCCTCCTGGTCGCCGAGATGCGCGGCCAGCATGCAGGCGAAATTGTAGCGCATGTTGAGATTGTCGGGGTCGATCAGCATCGCCCGGTCCATCCATTCCCTGGCCGATTCCGGCTGACCCAAAGCCGCGAAGCCGGCGGCGCCTACCCCCATCGCGGCCCCGTTGCTGGGGTCGTGCGCAAGCACCTTTTCCGCCTCGGCGACCGACATTTCCGCCGCCCGTTTCATCCCGTCGGAATTGCCCAGCGCCTGGTAGCAGGTGACCAGCATTCCCCAGGCATGGACGTCGGATTCCATGACCGCGACCGCCCGCTCGAAATGCCTGGTCGCCTCGGCCACCCGGCCGGCGCAGATATGGGCCCGCGCGGCTTCCTTGTTCACTTCCCACGAATCGGGGTCGAGCCGAAGCGCGGTTTCGATGTGGCCGACCGCCTCTTCGTAACGTCCCTTCTCCTCGAGCCGCCGGGCCATCGGGCAATGCGCTTCGGCGATGCTCGGGTCGATGGCGAGCGCGCTATGCGCGGCCGCGACCCCGTCGTCGACCTCGCTCCCGAAGCCGTAGCGCAGGCTGGACTGGGCGATGGCCAGCAGCGCCCAGGCTTGGGCGTAATAAGGGTCGATCTCGACCGCGCGGCTGCAGATGCGCATCACGCGCTGCTCGCGGCGGATGTCGCCATAATTGCCGTTCACCCAGTAGTTGCGGGCCATCAAATAGAGTTGATAGGCCTCGGCGCTGGTCGTGCCGCGCTGCTCGATCGCCTTCTTTTCCTCGGGGAGCAGCTTCAATTTGAGCGCCGCGACGATCGCCTTCGACATCTCGTCCTGGATGGCGAAAATGTCGTCGAGGTCGCGGTCGAACCGCTCGGCCCAGACATGGTCGCCGGTCGCCCCGTCGATCAGCTGGGCGGTGATCCGAACCCGGCTTGCCGCCTTGCGGACGCTGCCTTCGAGGACGTGGCTGACCCCGAGCTTGCGGGCGACTTCGCAGACATCCACCGCCTGCCCCTTGAACATGAAGGCGGTGTTGCGCGCGACGACCGAGAGGGCCGAGACCTGGGACAGGTCGGTGGTGATGTCTTCGCTGATGCCGTCGGAAAAATATTCCTGCTCGGCATCGCCGCTCATGTTGGCGAAGGGGAGCACGCAGATCGAGCGCTTGCGCGCGCGCTTGTCCGTCCGCGCTTCGGCTCCTTCGGGACCGCTGCGGATGCCGGCGAGGATGGCGACGCTTTCGGCGAGCTTGCGCCAGCCGGGCTCGTCCTCGCTCGCCCAGTCGCGCAGCTCGGCGCACTGGATCTGGTTGAAGGGCATCGGCGGCAGGGTCCCATCGACGCTCGCCTGGACCAGGGTCCCGGCATTCCGCGCGGCGTCCGCCTCGGCGCGCACCCACTGCGATTTCGCGGCTTCGGCCGACCACAGCACGACCACCGCCTTGGCCGCCTTGAGCCGCTCCTCGATGACGTCGGCATAGCATCCGTGGGCCGGAATCTGGTCGTCGCGCCAGACTCCATAGCCGCTGGCCCGCAGCGCCTCGACGACGCGGATCGCGTGCGGCTCGTCCGGCCGCGCATAGGAGACGAACACGTCCGCCATAAGCCTTGCGGGATATCAGGACTCCGGCGGCGAGTCTCGCCGGCGCTTACTCGGCCGTCGTCGGGTCGATCATCGTGTGGACCTGCGAAATCTTGTTGGCCGGGAAGCCGCCGCGCTGCGCATGCTCGCGGATCAGCTCCTCGTTGGGGGCGCGATAGATGCAGTAGATCTTGTTGTCGGTGACGTAGCTGTGGACCCACTGGATGCCGGGCCCGAGGTCGCCAAGCACCGAGCAGGACGTCTGCGACGCCATCTTCAGGTCTTCGGGGCTCAATTGCCCGGCGCCCGGCATCTCCCGTTCGATCACATATTGAGGCATCTAGGCTGCTCCTTATCCAGCGTTACACCAAGGACGGCCGCAATAGCACCGGCACCGACGGATGTCCGCAGCGGCGTCGCGGCCGACCGTGCTTCCCTATCGCCGGCGAGGCGACATCGAAGTCGATAGCGCACCGTTCAGATCAGCCCCAGCGCCTTCAGGCTGGTGCGGCCCTGCGAGCCGACGATCACATGGTCGTGGACGACGATCTTCATGTGCCTGCCGGCCTCGACCAGGTTGCGGGTCAGGCGGATGTCCTGGGTGCTCGGAGTCGAATCGCCGCTCGGGTGGTTGTGGACGATGATGATCGCGGTGGCGCCCAAGGCGATCGCCCGGCTGATCACCTCGCGGACATGGACCGAGGCCTCGTCGACCGAGCCCTGCCACATCGCCTCATTGGCGATCAGCAAATTCTTGGCGTTGAGGAACAGCACGCGCACCTCCTCGACCGCCGTATGGGCCATCGCTGCCTGCAGATAGTCGCCGAGCGCCTCCCAGTTGGACAGCAGCGGCCGGCCCTCGATGCGCGTTTCCAGAAGCCGCAGGGCGGTCGCCTCGGCGATCTTCAGGGCCGCGACGGTCCCTTCGCTCAGCCCGGCCCGGGCCAGGGTCTCGGAATCGGCCGAAAGCAGCGGCCCGACGCCGCCGAATTCGGCGATCAGTTTCTTGGCCTGCGCCTTGGTGTCGCGGCGCGGGATGGCGAGGGCCAGCAGATATTCGATGAGCTCGTGGTCGAGCAGCGCCTTGGGGCCGCCGTCGAACAGCCGCTGCCGAAGACGCGCCCGGTGGCCGCTGCCCTCGTCGGCGATGGTCGTGGCTCCGCTCCGCATGCCGCCTCCTGCGCGACTGCCGAGCAAGCGGCAATCAACCACAGATCGCCGCTCCTGGAAAGCGAGCAGGCGCCGGAGCCGGCCCGGCGGTCGTGCCGGAGACGGAACGGGGCAGCTTCGCAAGGGTTAGTAAAAGCCAATGGTGGACAGGCCGACCGACAACGAGGGGCTGCTCTCGAACGAGCGCTCCCAGGTGGTTCGCGTGCGACGCTATCGCGGCCGCCGCGCCTTCATGGTCGTCGGCATCGGCCTGCTGATCCTGCTGCTGCTCGCGCTGGCCGGGCTGTGGGTCGCCCGCCGGCCGATCGCCACCGGCTTCCTCGAGCGCGAGTTCGAGCGCCGCGGGGTCGAGGCCAGCTACCGCCTCGACCGGGTCGGACTGCGCACCCAGCAGGTCAGCAACCTGGTGATCGGCGACCCGCGGCGGCCCGACCTCACCGCCCGCTTCGCGCAGATCCAGACCCGGATCCAGTGGAACGGCAGCGTCGAGGTTTATCGGGTCGTCGCTCGCGGAGTCCGGCTCCGCGGCCGGCTGGTCAAGGGGCGGGTGAGCTGGGGCCAGATCGACAAATTGCTGCCGCCGCCGACCGACAAGCCGTTCCAGCTGCCCGATTTCGTGCTCGACGTCGCCGACAGCAGCATCAGCCTCGCGACCCCGTTCGGACCGCTCGGGATCGCGCTGCACGGCGCCGGCAATCTTGCCGGCGGCTTCAAGGGCCGGATGGCCGCGTCGAGCCCGCAACTGATCCCGGGCCAATGCCAAATCCACGGCCTGAGCGCCAATTTGGCGGTGGCGGTGGAAGCCCGCCGGCCGCATGTCGACGGGCCGCTCCGGGTCGCCCACCTCATCTGCCCCAAAAGCCGTTTCGAGATCTTCGAGCCGCGGTTCGACATCAACAGCCGCTTCAACGAGGCGTTCACACGCTACGACGGCCGCGGCCGTATGGCGATCCCGAGGCTGACGGCCGGCGACAACGGGCTGGCCGCGTTCATCGGCGACCTGACGTTCCGCGGTGACCCTTCGGCGACCTACGGCTCGGTCCGGCTGGCCGCGCAGCGCTCGCGGCTGGCGACCATTTTCGCCGAGCGGACGCGGCTCGCCGGCCGCTACCGGCTCGGGATGACCGGCGGCACGTTCGTCATGGTCGGCGATTATGCGGCGAACGGCGCGAGGCTCGACCCGTCGATGCTGGCGGCGGTCACCGGAGCGCTGGATGCCGCCCGCGGCACGCCCGTGGGCCCGGTCGCCACGGCGATCGGCACCGCGGTTCGCCGCACGGCAAGCGAATTCGAC
>DASTZO010000248.1:0-5990 GCA_035764265.1 Sphingomicrobium sp. | reverse complement strand
AACCTGATCGCCTGCGCGCGCGAGGTGGCCGCGCGCGGCGGCTTCCCGTCGAGCGAGGCCGGGCTCCGGGCGCTCCCGGGGATTGGCGACTATAGCGCCGCGGCGATCGCCGCGATCGCCTTCGGCCGCAACGCCGCGGTGGTCGACACCAATGTCGCCCGGGTGGTCGCCCGGCTGAACGGGCTGGAGCAGCCTTCGCGGCGCGAGATCCGGGTGCTGGTCGAGGCCATGACCCCGGCCGGCCGCGCCGGGGACTTCGCCCAGGCGATGATGGACCTGGGCGCGACCGTCTGCCGCCCCAAGGCGCCCGAATGCCCGACCTGCCCGCTGCGCAGCGGCTGCGCCGCGCGCGCCAGCGGCACGCCCGAAGCCTTTCCGCAAGCGCCGGCGAGGCGCGCCCGGCCGACCCGCCACGGGGTCGCGTGGTGGATCGAGCAGGACGGCGCGGTGTGGCTGGTCCGCCGGCCGCCGAGGGGGATGCTCGGCGGGATGGCGGCGCTGCCCGGCGGCGAGTGGGTGGATTCGCCGCCGCCCCTGCCGTCGCCGCCGCTCGCCCGGGTCCGCCACCTTTTCAGCCACTTCGCGCTCGAGCTGGCGGTCCTACGCGGCGGCAAGCCGCTCGGGGACGGCTGGTGGCAGCCGCTCGAGCGGCTCGGCGAGGCCGGCCTGCCGACGCTTTACCGGCGCGCCGCCGAGCTGGTTCTCGAGCGCTCCGGGGACCGCCGCGCCGCCTGACCGGCGCCCGCTTGAAGAAGCCCGGACTCCTGCCTAAAGGGCGGGCCACTCCACGACATTCGTCGGCTCGGCCGAGCGGAGATCTGAATGAACGACCGTTTCACCACCGTCTCTGGCTGGGTGCTGTTCGCGGGCATCATCGCGCTCGGCTCGTCGATCGTCACCGGCGAGGTGTTCCACGCCGAGCGGCCCGAGACGATGGGCTATCCCATCGAGGGCGTCGAGCTCGAAGGCGCCGAAGGCGAAGCCGAGAAGCCGATCGCCTTCTACCTCGCCAGCGCCGACGCGGCGAAGGGCGAGCAGGTGTTCAAGAAATGCGCCGCCTGCCACAACGCCGAGCCCGGCGGGCCCAACGCGCTCGGCCCGGCGCTGTACGGAGTGATGGGCAATCCCGTCGCCGGCCATCCGGGCTTCGCTTTCTCCGACGCCCTGAAGTCGAAGGGCGGCAGCTGGGACTGGGAGGCGATGAGCGCCTGGCTCGCCAACCCCAAGAAGTTCGCCCCGGGCACCAAGATGACCTTCGCCGGCCTCGGCAACCCGCAGGACCGCGCCGACGTGATGGCCTTCCTCAATTCGCGCGACAATGCGCCGCTGCCGGTCCCCGCGGCGCCCGCGGAAGCGGCCGCTGACGCCGGAGACGGCGCCCAGAAGGCCGAGAACGAGCCGGTGCTCAACGAACAGCAGGCCGCCAAGGGCGGGGAAAAGAACGTCGGCGGCGCCGGTGCCCCGAAGGTGACCGGCCCGTCGGGAGTCGACAAGAATTAGGGCAAGCGCCCGCTATTCTTCCTCGTAGAAGTGCTGGACATAGTCCCACGCTTCCGCGGCGTCCTCGCTCCAGTGAATGAGGTCGAGGTCGTGGGGCGAGATCACGCCCTCGTCGACCAGCGCCTGGAAATCGACCACCTTGGTCCAGAACTCGCGGCCGAACAGCAGGATCGGCAGCGGCCGCACCTTGCCGGTCTGGATCAGGGTCAGGAGCTCGAACATCTCGTCGAACGTGCCGTAGCCGCCGGGGAACACCGCAATCGCCCGCGCGCGCAGAAGGAAGTGCATCTTGCGCAATGCGAAATAGTGGAACTGGAAGCTCAGTTCCGGGGTCACGTAGCGATTGGGCAATTGTTCGTGGGGGAGGACGATGTTGAGGCCGATGGTCTCGCGCCCCTCGTCGACCGAGCCGCGGTTGGCCGCTTCCATGATCGCCGGCCCGCCGCCCGAGCAGACGACGAAGTCGCGCCAGCCGTCGGCATCCGGCGGAGTGCGGCTGGCGAGCCGGGCAAGCTCATAGGCGACGGTGTAATAATGCGACTTGGCCTTGAGCCGCTCGGCGACCGCGCGCTGCTCGGGGGTCGTGGCGGAAGCGACCAGTGCATCGGCCATGTCCGGCGCCGGGATCCGGGCCGAGCCGTAGAACACGATCATCGAGCGGATCTTCGCTTCGTCGAGCAGCAGCTCGGGCTTCAGGAGCTCGAGCTGGAAGCGCACCGGGCGCAGGTCGGGGCGGAGCAGGAAGTCGGTGTCCTGGAAAGCGAGCTTGTAGGCCTCGCTTTCCGTCTGCGGGCTGGACTGCACATGCCTGGCGGCTTGCGCATCGACCTTGGAGGTCGGGAAAATGCGCTCGGGCGGGATGGATTCACTCATTGCCCAGCGTCTAGCCGAGGCGCGGCCATTCCCCAACAGGCCGGCCGCAAACCCCTCAGGCCGGCTGCTTTTCCCCGCTTCGGGCGCTCCAGTCGATGCGCCGGGTGCCGTACATCACCCCGGCCAGCGCCGCGAACAGCAGCAGCGAGCCGATCAGCAGCGAGTAGGCCTCGAGGTTCAGCAGGATGTAGAGCACGGCGTAGAGCGCGACGAGCAGGCCGCCGATCAGCCCCGCCCGCCGCCAGCTCCTGAGGATCGCGGCGGAGTAAGCGGTGTTGAGGCCGGCGATCGCCGCCGAGGCGAGCACATAGGCGGCCGCAAAGCCGATCACCTCGGCGAACGCTAACAGCAGCACGAAGAACAACACCAGCGCCGCGCCCATCAGCAGATATTCGACCGGCGAGATTCGAATTCCGCCGATAACGTCGAACATCAGCAAGGCGAGGAAGGTGAAGCCGATGAACAGGAAGCCGTATTTGGTCGCCCGGTTGACCCGCGAATAGAGGTCGACCGGCTGGATCAGGCTGACGTGGGCGGTCTGCGGCGCGCCGGAATCCGCGACCGGCGCCGGCATCGAGTGCGACGGCGGCGCAATTCGCTCGACGACGTTCGACGCGCCGGCATCGCCGGTCGAGACCAGCGACCGCCCGAGCGCAAGGTTGCCGACCCGGTAGGTCGCCTCGAAGCCCTGGTCGCCGACGCTGCGCCGGGCCGGAAGGAACGAGCCGCCGAAGCTCGGGTGCGGCCAGGCCGAGCGCAGGGTCCAGCGCGTGTCGCCGGCCTGCGGGGCGAGGCTCAGCGACGCGTTGCCGCGGAAGTCGTAGGCGAAATCGACGCTGAGCGGCCGCTCCGTAAGGCCCGCCGCGTCGATCCAGGCGAAGAAGCCGCGGCCGCCGCCGCTGCCGCCGCCCGGCTGGAGCCGCAGCCGCCGTCCGTCGGCGAGGACCCGCGGGTCGGCGCCGAGGCCGCGCGGGTCGCTGAGGCCGAAGCGCAGCTCGGCCCGGCCGAGATCAATGTCGGCGGGCGCGACCCCGTGCCGCGCCAGGTCCGGCGGGAAGGCGAAGCGGGCCTTTCCGGCGACCCGCGCGTCATAGACCACCGCCTCGTAGATCGAGCGCGTGCGGCGCTCGGGGCGGACGTCGGTCGTCAGCTCGACGGTTTCGGGGGCGAGGCTCAGTTCGCGCATCACCTCGCGGCTGCGGGTGACGCTCTGGCCGCCCTCGACCACCGTTTCGGTCGCGGTCGCTCGGTAGGGGATGACCAGCAGCGGCCCGGACACCGCCTGCGGCCCGCCCCAGCCTTCGGTGATCGAGGCGGCCGCCTGCTCGGACTGGGTCTGGCGGTCGTAGACCAGCAGCCACACCGAGAAGAGCGGGATGACGAGCGCGCCGGCGATCAGGATCGCGAGGAAGAGCTTGAAGCCCGGAGTGCGCTCACGGTCGCCTAGAAACACTGGAGGTCCTCCCGAAAATGGCAGCCCGGCTCATCCGGCCGATCGAAGCTCAAGCCTGGCCGATCCCGATGGTGAGCGCCATGAGCAACTTGTGAGGATTTGCTGAAAAAGGCCGCACTTTGAGCGACCGCTTAGGAATCCAGAGATTGCACAATCCCATCATCGGACAGGACGAACTGCCGAACCGCTACGCGCTCTAGTCCCACCCTCTTAAAGATGGACTTGGCGCGCCGAATGGCTTGATCGATCAAATTAGGCTGGCCCTCAAGCCACACGACGCAGACGAGCACCTGAGTTTTTCTTGCATCACGAACCGAGGGCTCAATAGAAAGCAAATTCAGCGCTAAGTCACGCACCCGGGTCTCAAATGTAGACCTAAGCCTCACCGTGATCACCTCTACAAGTGTAAATTGATCATCCTTTAGACCGATGGCATCGATCAAAACTGGCCGCCCGCTTAATGTGTCGAACTTCACATCCTTACGGAGCTTGTCGAAGTCCGCCTCGAGCAAATCCAATACCTGCGATTCGGCTTGGCGGACAACCGCACGCCGATCTGAAGCCGTTGATGCCTGTTGCTTCGAATGCGTATCAGCAGTGGCAGGGCCTTGGATCAGTTTTCCCTCCACTGAAACTCCTGCGAGTTCGCCTCCGTCGATAACCGTAGCTTCTTGCTCTATTTTCTTGTCAATTTCCTTCTGCGACGCCTTTTTTGCTGAAGCCAAGAATCCGGAGTCACTCCGAAAATCCGACGGAGCGTATAAATTGGCGTGATGACGAGAGACGAGCCAACCGAAAACGCCAAGGCTGACGAACGGGAATAGAAAAATCAATAATGTAAGAATGGTTTCATTCCAGTCAGTAAGGGCATCGGCTCGAGCACCCAGGAGCATCCCGGCAATCCCGTAGAGAACGCCCAAAAAGATCGCCAAAATTCCTAATGGATTCTTGGTCAACCCAGCCATTCCGGAAAACGGCGACATCAATACACCCTCGCTTTTGGTTTAATGTAGCCGATGTCGTCGGTGAGCGTGAACTCGTGCACCGGTCGGTAGTCGATCCGGACTGTGCCGCCCTTCCCGCCCCAGCCGTCGAGCCAGGCGACGGTGTGCTTCATCCATTCGCCGTCGCTGCGCTCGGGATAATCCTCTCGCATGTGGGCGCCGCGGCTTTCCTTCCGGTTGGCGGCGCAATGCATGGTCACCACCGCCTGGGCGAGCAAATTGTCGAGCTCGAGAGTCTCGACGAGGTCGCTGTTCCATATGAGGCTTCGGTCGGTGACCCTGACGTCGGCCATGCGGGCGAAAACCTGGTCGATCTTGCTCATGCCCTCGGCGAGCGTGGCTTGGGTCCGGAACACCGAACAATCGGCCTGCATCGTGCGCTGCATTTGGTCACGGACGATGGCGGTCGGGCTGCCGCCGTCGGCGTTGCGGAAGCGGTCGAGCCGCTCGATGGCCAGCGCGCCGGCTTCCTTGGGCAGCCGATCGCGCAGAGCTCCGGGCTTGACCACCTCGGCGAGCCGGAGCCCGGCGGCGCGGCCGAACACGACCAGGTCGATGAGGCTGTTGGAGCCGAGCCGGTTGGCGCCGTGGACGCTGACGCAGGCCGCCTCGCCGACCGCGAACAGGCCGGGGACGACGGCCTCGGGATTGCCGTCGCGAAGGGTCACCACCTCGCCGTGATAATTGGTCGGGATCCCGCCCATGTTGTAATGGACGGTCGGCACCACCGGGACCGGCTGGCGGGTCAAATCGACGCCGGCGAAGGTCATCGCCGTCTCGGTGATCCCGGGCAGCCGCTCGGCGAGGATCTTCGGGTCGATATGGTCGAGGTGGAGGAAGATATGGTCCTTGTGCTCGCCGACCCCGCGGCCCTCGCGGATCTCCATCGCCATCGAGCGTGAGACGACGTCGCGCGACGCGAGGTCCTTGGCCGACGGGGCGTAGCGCTCCATGAAGCGCTCTCCCTCGCTGTTGGTCAGATAGCCGCCCTCGCCTCGGGCGCCCTCGGTGATCAGCACGCCGACCCCGTAGACCCCGGTCGGGTGGAACTGGACGAACTCCATGTCCTGCAGCGGCAGGCCGGCGCGGAGCACCATCGCATTGCCGTCGCCGGTGCAGGTGTGGGCCGAGGTGGCTGAGAAATAGCATCGCCCGTAGCC
>DASTZO010000247.1:0-6543 GCA_035764265.1 Sphingomicrobium sp. | reverse complement strand
GTCGGCGCCGCCGATCGGGATGATCAAAAGGAAGCCGATCGCGAAGGCGAGCGCGGTCAGGGTCCAGAAGACCCACGGGGCCTGGTCCTGGGTGAACCAGGCGATCAGCCCGACGATCGCCGCCAGCGTGCCGAGGTTGATCACGTGGCGGCCGGGCAGCAGGATCGGCGCGCCCGACATGTTCCCGTTCAGCTTGAGGAAGGCGATCACCGAGCCCGAGAAGGTGATCGCTCCGATCGCCACCCCGAGCCCCATCTCGACGCGGCTGACTTGCAGGATGTCCCCGGCCGCGTCGGTGATCCCGAACGCGGTCGGGTTGAGGAACGCCGCCGCCCCGACCAGCACGGCGGCCATCCCGACCAAGCTGTGGAACGCCGCGACCAGCTGCGGCATCGCGGTCATCTGGATCTTGCGGGCGGTGACCAGGCCGATCGCGCCGCCGATCAGGATGGCGGCGGCGATCTCGATCACCGAGGCGATCTCGTGGATGGCGAGCGTCGTGACGACCGCGATGGCCATGCCGATCATCCCGAGCCGGTTGCCGCGGCGGCTGCTTTCCGGGCTCGACAGGCCGCGCAGCGCGAGGATGAAGCAGACTCCGGCGACCAGATAGGCGATCAGCACCCAGGCGGGCGGCGCACCCGCGCCCGCCTCATGCATCGCGGCGCTCCTTCTTGCGGTACATGCTCAGCATCCGCTGGGTGACCGCGAAGCCGCCGAAGATGTTCACGCTGGCCAGCGCGACCGCGACCAGCCCGAGCCATTTGGCGGTCGGGCTGCCGGCCGCGGCGGCGGCGATCAGCGCCCCGACCACGATCACCGACGAGATCGCGTTGGTCACGCTCATCAGTGGCGTGTGCAGCGCCGGGGTCACCGACCAGACGACGAAGTAGCCGACGAAGCAGGCGAGCACGAAGATCGACAGGATCGCGATGAAGTCCATGGGCCCTCCGACACGCTGACCAGCGGCGCTTTGTGGCGGCTCGAATGAATGCTGTCGAGTGGGCGGCGAACGAAGGCGTGCGCGGTGCAATTAACCCAAACGCGGTTTCCGATTTGATAACCTTTTCGCGGCACAGGTGGAGCGAGGAAGTGGGAAGGGAACAGGCGCTCGGTGCCGTCGCGCAGGAAACACAAGTCCGAGCCGTCGCCGTCCAGGCTGCTGCTGTGGGTGGCGATCGCCGGACTGATCTTCGGGCTCATCGGCTTTGGCGAGCTTCCGGAGGATGTGCTGCGCGCGGGCCGCAACAGCCTCCACCCGCACAAGGCCAGCGGCGACATCGTCCTGGTCCAGATCGACGACCGCTCGCTTCGCGAGCTCGGGCGCTGGCCGTGGCCGAGGCGCTTCCACGCCCAATTGACCGACAAGCTCACCGCGGCCGGAGCCCAGCGGATCTTCTTCGACGTGATGTTCGAAAACCGCAGCAATGCGGCCGACGATGCGATGCTGGCGGCGGCGATCGAACGGTCCGGGCGGGTGACCCTGCCGGTCCGGCTGCGCTCGGGCCCCTACGGGTCGAAGCCCAATTCCGCCCAGCTTGATTCCCGGCCGCTCGACCTGTTCAGCCGCAACGCCCGGCTCGGAACGATCAGCGTCCGCTACAATTACCAGAACGCCGTCTGGAACGTGCCCTATGCGGTCAAGGTCAACGACCGGCTGACTCCCTCGTTCGCGGCAAGCCTTGCCCGCAGCAAGACGCTGACGGAGGCGGAATTCACGCCCGACTATTCGCTCGATATCGGCACGATCCCGACGATCTCGGCGGCCGCGGTGTTGAAGGGCTCGGTCCGGTCCGGCCTGGTGCGCGGCAAGGACGTCGTCATCGGCACCAACTCCGAGGCGGCCGGCGACCAGTATTTCATCCCCGGGGTCGGCAAGATGGGCGGCGCCTACGTCCAGATCGTCGGCGCCGAAACCCTCAAGGCCGGCTCCCCCGTCCACCTCGGCTGGATCCCGGCGTTCCTGCTCGCGGTCGCAATCGCCGCCTTCGCCGCCCGGCAGAAGAACCCCGCCAGGCAGAATCTGATCTGCGGCGGCGGCGCCGCGGCGCTGCTGTTCGCGCCGGCGCTGTTCGAGGCGAACCTGATGTTCGTCGACGTCACTCCGGCCTTGTTCGTCCTCCTCACCTACGGATCGGTGACCGCATGGCGCGGGTTCCGGGTCCGCGGGCTGGTCAACCCGGTGTCGGGCCTCCCCAACCTCAACGCGCTGCGCCTGAACCGCGCCGGCCGCAGCCAGGCGCTGCTCGTCGCCCGGATCCTCAATTATTCGGAGATCGTCGCCACCCTGCCCGGCGACCGCGAGCGCCAGCTCATCGAGCAGATCGTCGGCCGGCTGTCGGTCGGCTCGAGCGAGCGCACCTTCTACCACGGCGACGGCGGCATCCTCGCCTGGTTCGAGGAGCCGCAGCTGCCGTTCGGCAACCATATCGATGCGCTCTACTCGCTGTTCCGCAACCCGGTCCGGGTCGGCGGGCTGGCGATCGACCTCGCGATCGCCTTCGGCGTCGAGATCGGCAGCGGCCGCTCGCTCGGCAACCGCCTCGGCAGCGCCATGGTCGCGGCCGAGGAAGCGGGCCACGCCGGCCTCAAGTGGAAATTCCACGACCCCGACACCCTCCAGGACGCGTCCTGGAAGCTGTCGATCCTCAGCCAGCTCGACAGCGCCATCGACAAGGGCGAGGTGTGGGTCGCCTACCAGCCCAAGCTCGATCTCGCTTCCCGCCAGATCATCGGCGCCGAAGCGCTCGCCCGCTGGACCCATCCGGAGAAGGGGCCGATCGCCGCCTCCGAGTTCGTCGCCGCGGCCGAGCAGCACGACCGCATCGGCAAGCTCACCGACTTCGTCCTCGACAAGGCGGTCGCGGCGGGCGCCTCGATCACCCGCAAGGGCCGCGACTTCAACATCGCGGTCAATTTGTCGGCGCGGCTGCTCACCGACCGCAACTTCACCCTGCGGCTGTCGGCCCTGCTTGCCCGCCACGGGCTCGAGCCGCGGCACCTGACCCTTGAGCTGACCGAGACCGCGGCGATCATCGGCAGCGGCGAGGCGGTGGACATGCTGGCGAGGCTCCGCGAGATCGGGGTCAACATCGCCATCGACGATTACGGGACCGGCCTTTCGACGCTCGATTATCTCAAGAAGATCCCGGCCGGCGAGATCAAGATCGACCAGAGTTTCGTCAAGGCGATGTGCGACAACCGGAGCGACCGGGTGATGGTCCAGTCGACCATCGTCCTCGCCCATTCGCTGGGCCGGAAGGTGGTCGCCGAAGGAGTCGAGCAGCGCAAGATCCTCGATGCCCTGATCGAAATGAAATGCGACGTCGCCCAGGGGTATATCATCGGCCGCCCGATGAGCCTGGAGAGCCTGGTCAAGAGGATCGCCACCGACCGCAAGTTGAGCGTCGCCTGATTAGTTAATCGTTTGCTAACCATATCGATTAGGGTTAATGTCCCCTCACTGCCGATGTGCAGTTTGGCACCACAGGGGACGTTCGATGACCAAGAAAACCCAAGCCAGCCGCGGCTTCTGGACCTGGCTTCTCGGCGGTGGCTGGAGCAACACCGGTAGCAGCGGGTAAAGGTTGCGTTCGGCTTCGGCCGAAGCGTTTTTCGACTTTTGATTCAAGCGCCTAATCAAGCGCCTGCGATTTTGCGGGCGCTTTTGGTGCACCTTCGGCTCCCGGCCCCCAGGCGGCTCTCGACCGGGCCTTGTCCTTTGCGGCCGGCCGGCCCGCCCCCAAGCATTGAAAAGGGCCGAATCGGCGCGAATCGCGCCGTCCCGATTCGGGCGATTCGGGCCGGGCTGGCGCCCGCGCCGCCGCTGCCCTAGCGGCGGGCCATGGTCCGGCAATCCTTCTCCACCCTCGACGTCCGCGCTCCCGCCCAGGGGCTTCACGAGATCAGCGACGAGGTCGGCCGCTGGGTCGCGGCCAGCGGCATCAGCGACGGCCTGCTGACCCTGTTCTGCCGCCACAGCTCGGCCTCGCTGCTGATCCAGGAGAATGCCGCCCCGGCCGCCCGCCGCGACCTCGAGGCCTATTTCGCCCGGATCGCGCCCGAGGACCCGTCCGCCTACGCCCACAACGCCGAGGGGCCGGACGACATGCCGGCGCACCTGCGCTCGGCGCTGACCCAGACCCAGCTGGCGATCCCGGTCCAGGCTGGCCGGATGCTGCTCGGCACCTGGCAGGGCATCTATCTGTTCGAGCACCGCCGCGAGCCGCCGCCGCGCCAGATCGTGCTCCAATTGGCGGGCGAATGAGTCTCGAATCCGTCCGCCGATGGCTCGCCGCGCACGCGCCCGACGTCGAGCTGATCGAGGTCGCCGAAACCACCGCGACGGTCGACACCGCCGCCCGAGCGCTGGGGGTGGAGCCCGCGCGGATCGCCAAGACGCTTGCGGTGCGCGCCGGCGAGGCCGTGTTCCTGCTCGTCGCGCGCGGCGATGCCCGGCTCGACAACGCCAAGTGCAAGGCCGAGTTCGGCGCCCGCCCGCGGATGCTCGGACCCGACGAGACCCGGGCGCTGACCGGCCACCCGGTCGGCGGCGTCTGCCCGTTCGGCCTCGCGACGCCGCTGCCTGTCTATCTCGATGTCAGCCTGAAGCCGTTCGACCGGGTCTATCCGGCCGCCGGCTCGCTCAACACGTCCGTCCGGCTCACTCCACAACGCCTGTACGAGCTGGTCGGCAGCCGCTGGGTCGACCTCTGCCGGCTGCCGGAACCCTAACTCAGCCGCCTAACTCAGCCGTTCGTGGACGACCTTGCCGGCGCGGGTCAGGCGGATGCCCTGGACCAGCTCGTCGTCGTCGGGAAGCGCCGGCCGCTTCGCCTCCCTGTCCCAGAAGGCGCTGAGGAAATTGTAGACGTTGCGCGCGAACAGCGCCGACGCGTCGGCCGAAAGGCTGCGCGCGAGGTTGCCGGCCCCGACGATGGTGACGCCATGACGCCGCACCTGCTCGCCCGCGACGCAGCCCTCGACATTGCCGCCGGCGTCCGCCGCCAAATCGACGATGATGCTCCCGCCCCGCATCGTCGCCAGCTGCGCATCGCTGATCAGCCGCGGAGCCGGCTTGCCGGGGATCAGGGCGGTGGTGATGACGATGTCCTGCCTGGCGATATGGCTCGACACCAGCTCGGCCTGCGCCTTTTGATATTCATCCGACATTTCCGTCGCATAGCCGCCAGCGCCCTCGCCCTTGATGCCGGCGACCGTCTCGACGAAGATCGGCTTGGCGCCGAGCGACAGGATCTGCTCGCGGGTCGCCGAGCGGACGTCGGTCGCGCTGACCTGGGCGCCCATCCGGCGGGCGGTGGCGATCGCCTGCAGCCCGGCGACCCCGACCCCCATGACGAACACCTTGGCCGGGCTGACCGTGCCCGCGGCCGTCATCATCATCGGCAGCGCCCGTCCGTAGAGCGCGGCGGCCTCGATCACCGCCTTGTAGCCGGCGAGGTTCGACTGCGACGACAAGATGTCCATCGACTGGGCGCGCGAGATTCGCGGCATCCACTCCATCGCCAGCGCCTCGAGCCCCGCGGCGGCATATCCGTCGATCGCCTCGCGCCGCCCGGCCGGGTCGAGCCCGCCGACCAGCAGCGCACCCGGCTCCGCGCCGGCCAGCTCGGCCGGTTCGGGGCCGCTTACGCACAGGATTGCGCCGGCTCCTTTCAGCACCTCGGCCCGCGAGCCGACCTTCGCCCCCACCGCTTCGAATTCCTCGTCGGATATCAACGCGTTGTCGCCGGCGCCGGATTCCACTGCGATGTCCGCTCCCAGCGCCGTGAACTTCTTCACCGTCTCGGGAATCGCCGCGCAGCGGGTCTCGCCCGGCGCGCGCTCCTTGAGGATCGCGATCTTCATTCCTGGGCAGATTTCATCAGCTGGAATGCGGCCTAGCTGATGATCATCATGACGAAGAGGGCGGTGACCAGCGAGATGATCGCGCCCCATTTCAACAAGTGCACGAAGCGCGTGTAGTCGCGCACGTGGTGGGCGACCTCCTGGGTCGGAGGGTTGGTCAGGATCGGCTCTTCTTCCGCCATGCTGCTCCCCGGTTCTGCTGGTTCTGCTGGTGCTGCCGGACCGCCCATAACAAGCGGGCCGACCGCGCCCAAGCCTTTAAGCGCGCCTTTACTCCTGTGAAGCTACAAGTGCGGCCATGAAAGCGGAACGGATCAGCGAGAACCGTACGCGGTCGCTATTGCTGCTGGACGCCGACCCCGACGAGCGGCGGCTGGTGTCGGCGATCGCCGGCCGCGCCGGCTGGAGCGTGATCGGCTCCGCCTGCGGCGAGACCGCGGTCGGGCTGCTGCAGGGCCCGCACGGACGCGAGGTCCAGGCGGCGCTGATCGGCAATTGGGATTCGGACACCGGCCCCGAGTTGATCGCCGAGCTGCGCTCGTGCCGCGAGAATTTGCCGATCATCGTCGTCGCCGACGGCGATTCGGTCGCCGTCGCGGTCGAGGCGATGCGCGCCGGAGCAACCGATTTCCTCAGCCGGCCGGTGGTCCAGGAGCGGCTGATCGAAGCGCTGGC
>DASTZO010000246.1:0-18184 GCA_035764265.1 Sphingomicrobium sp. | reverse complement strand
GCGGCGGCTCCTGGCCAGCGGGTCTTGGTCATCGGGCCGGTCTAGCAGCCGCCGTGCGCGCTCGGCAATCGGCTCGCCCGTCCGCGGCCGGACCGGCCGGGCCTAGGCGACCGCGCTCTTCGGGCCCCGGGGGCGCAGCCCGGGATCGCGCCGGCGTTGCACCGCGCGGCGCAGGAAAATCTCGGTATCCTGTGCGGACGCCGGCCTCGCGCAGACATAGCCCTGGACCGAATTGCAGCCGATCAAGTCGAGAAAGGCGAGCTGCGCGGCCGTTTCCGCCCCTTCGCACACCGAGCGGATGCCAAGGTCGCGGCACAGGTTGACGACATTGCTGATGATCACCCGCGCACTTTCGTCATGCTCGACGTTCCTGAGCAGGGTGCGGTCGATCTTGAGGATCGAGATCGGCAAGTTGGTCAGCGCCGACAGGTTGGTGTAGCCGCAGCCGAAATCGTCGAGCGCGAACTTGACGCCCGCCCTGCGCAGGCGCGCCATCACCGCCTTGGCGAGGCTTAGATTCTTGATCAGCACGCCCTCGGTGATCTCGAGCGCCAGCTTTGCAGGCTCGACCTGCGCGGCCGCCAGCGATTCGAGGATCTCGTCGGCGAACCCGTCATCGAGCAGCTCGAGCGGCGAGATGTTGAACGTCAGCTTGCGGATCAGCCCGTCGTCGAGCCACGGCTTCGCGGCTGCAAGCGCCTTGCCGAGAAGATGCCGCCCGACCTCGCGGATCAGCCCGCACTGTTCGGCCAGCGGAATGAAGAAATCGGGGCCGATTGCGTCATGCTGGCTGTCCTGCCACCGGGCCAGCGCTTCGACCCCGATGGTTTCGCCGGTGCGGATTTCGACGATCGGCTGGAACCACAGATGGATTGCGTCATTTGCGACCGCCCCTCGGAATTCCGCCTCCAGGCGGCGGCGGCGGTCGTAGGAATCGACCAGCCCCTTCTCGAACTGCGCGAAGCCGCCGCCGCCCCTCGCCTTCACCTGGTACAAGGCGAGGTCGGCGAAGCGCTGGAGGTCGGCGCTGGTGGTCGCGTCCTCGGGGCTCGTCGCGAGGCCCATCGAGCCCGCGATCTTCAACGTCACCCCGCCAACCGTCACGGGCTCGACGAACGCTGCCTGGAAACGCCGTGCGCCCCGTTCGAGCGAGGCAGCGGCGGACCCTTCTAGGATCACTGCGAACTCGTCGCCGCCGAGCCTCGCGACCAGTTCGTGGCGCCGGACGATCGACCGCAGCCGGGCCGCGATCTCCTTGAGCAGGAGGTCGCCGTGGCCGTGGCCGTAGCAATCGTTGACCAGCTTGAAATCATCGATGTCGATCAGCAGCAGGCCGATGCTGCCGCCGGTTTGCAGCGTCCGTTCGAGCGATTCGTGGAGGGCCCGGGAAAAGCGGAAGCGGCTCGGAATCTTCGTCAGATGGTCGTTCTCGACCAGCTGGAGCGCCGAGCGGCGCGCCCGGTCGAGCTCTTCCGTCCGGCGCGCGACACGCTCTTCCAGCTCCATGTTGAGCTGGAGGAGCCTCTGGTTGGCCGCGAACAGCTCCAGGCTCTTGCTTTCCAGGATGCTCTCCGCCTCCCGCCGCGCGGCGTGCTCGCGGGCGACCCTGAGCTCGAGCCGCCTCAGGCGGTCGTCCACGCCGCCCCGGAAATCGTCTCCCCGGCGGCCCGCAACCTCAAGAGACGCGATTGATTTCGATGCGGACATACGGCCCCCGTGGCTCGGCCATGGGCTGGTGGTGCACTTCGACCGTCTCGCCGAGGTAATTCGCCGCGCCGTGGATGACTCCGACCGCCAGGTCCGCCAGCGGCTTGCAGCTGTGGTAGCGCAGGATCATCCGGTCGCCGTCGCGGCTTTCCACCTTGAACGAAGGCAGCTCGGCGTCCGGGTACAGCTTGCGGACTTCATTCTCGTGGAATCCGTCGATTCCGGCCATGATGTCGAACAGCTGCTTTCCGTCGAAATGGGCGGGGACATAGCGGACCCACTGGAGGAAGCAGAACTCGCCGAATTCCCGGAGGATCACCGGCATCGGCGTTCCGGTCTTGCTCGCCAGCGCCGTCACCAGCGCAACCATTTCCTCGAACGGGTAGCTGCCGACGCTGGTATAGGCGCCCTGGTTGGGCAGCGCCGCTTCCTCGATCAGATCATCGAGAAAGTCGGCGCCGTAGCGGCTTTCGCAATGGCGGTAGAATGTCGTGAACACCAGGCCCTTCATGCCGTCCTCGATTGCTCCGAGCAGAACCGGGCGGAGGTGTCACCGAAGTGATTGAGAGGCCCTCAACATTTGGTCGTAAATGGAGCAAGTCGTGGCCGCCGGAGCGCGCAGGTCATGGAGGGATCGCGGCTCACCTTCCGGTCCGCGGCGATGCGCTCCCCCCTGAAGATCAGTGCACGAACCGCGCCACCACGTCGCGGTAGGAACGGCTGACCTTCACCTGAGCGCCCGAATCCAGCACCAGGAAGCACTCGCCGTTGGTGTGCGGCTTGACCTGCCGGACGAGGTCGAGGTTGACGATGGTCGAGCGGTGGACGCGCTGGAACCGGCGCGGGTCGAGGCGCTTTTCCAAATCCTTCATCGTCTCGCGCAGGATCAGCGTGTTGTCGCCGGTCTGGATGCACATATAGTCGCCGGCCGCATCGATCCGCTCGATCGTGTCGACGTCGACGCGGAAGATCTGCCCCTGGTCCTTGATGTTGATCATCCGCTCGAAGCGGTTGGCGGCCGGGGCGTCGCCGGCGGTCTCCTCGGCGAGCGATTCCGCCGCCTCGGGCGCATGCTCGACCAGCACCTCCTTCAGCCGCTCGGCCTCCTCGGCGCCGCGCTTCTCGACCAGCCGCTGGCGCACCCGGTCGAGGGTCGCGGCCAGGCGGTCCTCGTCGACCGGCTTCATCAGATAGTCGACCGCCTGGGATTCGAACGCCCTCAGCGCATGGTCGCCGTAGGCGGTGACGAACACGAACAAGGGCGGCTCGACCTCCATCAGCCCCTGGATGACCGAGAAGCCGTCGAACCCGGGCATCTGGATGTCGAGGAAGACGAGGTCCGGCTTGTGGGTCTTGATCGCCCGGATCGCCTCGCGGCCGTTGGCGGCGGTGGCGACCACCTCGACATCCTCGTGCGCCTGCAGCCGGAGCTGCAGCCCCTGGGTCGCAAGCGGCTCGTCGTCGACCAGGACGGTCCGGATGGTCATCAATCCCTGTCTCCGCTCTCGAATGGAATCTCGATGATAACGCTGAACCCCCCGCGTTCGTTCTTTCTCGTCGTAAAAGCGTGCGCGGCGCCATAGGCCTGCGCCAGACGGTCCCGAATGTTCGCCAGCCCGACTCCGGTCGACGGGCTGGCCGCCAGGGCGGCGCCCTCGCCGTCGCCATTGTCGGCGACCTCGATCCGCACCGACTCCCCCTGGCGGTGGGCGGTGATCCAGATGTCGGCCCCGCTCTCGCTCGCCGTCACCGCATATTTGATCGCATTCTCGATCAGCGGCTGAAGCAGCAGCGACGGCAGGCGCGCGCCGATGGTCTCCGATTCGATCTTGAAATGCGGGCGCAGCCGGTCCTCGAAGCGCATCTTCTCGATCTCGAGGTAGAGCTTCAGAGTCTCGACCTCCTGCGCCAGAGTGACCTTGGCGGTCGGCTCGTTGACCAGGGTGTAGCGCAGGAACGAGGACAGCCGGGCGAGCATCGCATTGGCGCGCTCGGTCTGCTTGAGCAGCACCAGGGTCGAGATCGAGTTCAGCGTGTTGAACAGGAAATGCGGGTTGAGCTGGTAGCGGAGCATCGCCAGCTGCGCGGTCGAGGCCTGGCTCTCGAGCCGCTCGCGCTGGTCGATCTGCTCCTCGAGCAGAAGGAAGTAGTTGATCCCGTAATAGAGCGCGGCCCAGGCGGCGAGCAGCGAGAAATTGAGCAGGATCGCGCCGAGATACTCGAAGCCGACCGGCCGGGCGTTGGGCTTGAGGAAGGTCGCGTAGCTCCACGTCTCGATGATCGAGAAGGCGCTCGCGGCGATCATCACCGCGGCCAGCGACAGCGCCACCGTCAGCAGCGCCCGCATCGCGATCAGCCGGCGGAACAGGGTCGCCAGGAGCAGGGTCAGCGAATAGCCGGTCGCGGTCAGGAGCAGGGTGTGGACGATCCACATCCAGCCCATCGAGTTGGCGAATCCCGACAGGGTCCGAAGGATGAAATAGCCCGACCAGCCGATCGACTGCAGGATCCAGAATGCCCGGTTCTTGTCGGCGAAGAACGGCTGGTCGAGGCCGATGCCCTCGGCGATCGGCGCCGCTGGCGACTGGATCCGGGGCGCGCCGGGACGGGCCGCCCGCCTCGCCGGCCGCTGCTGCCGTTCCAGTGCCGCGCTGTCGGTCGCCATCGCGCTGGATATAGGCGGGAAATTTCCTCATTGCGAGAAGCGCGGGTTCGCTGCAGTCCTTCGGGCGAGGAGAGAGCCAGTGAACGAGCCGCAGCCGCGCGCCGCCTTCCGCAGCATGGACGAGGGCACCCAGCAGGACTGGGCGGTGATCGCCACCCAGTTCATGGCCTATGCCGCGGGCCTGCCCGACCGGGTGCTCGCCCATCTGCGGCTGCTCGACGGCGATTTCGGCGGTTTTCCGGTCGACCGGCTGCAGCATTCGCTGCAGACCGCGACCCGCGCCCACCGCGCCGGCGAGGCCGAGGATTATGTGGTCATGGCGCTGATCCACGACATCGGCGACACGCTGGGCTCGTACAACCACCCGGACATCGCGGCGGCGATCCTCAAGCCCTTCGTCGACGACCGGCTGCACTGGATCGCCGAGAAGCACGGCATCTTCCAGGGCTATTATTTCTTCCACTACATCGGCCTCGACCGCGACATGCGCGAAGCGTTCCGCGGCCACCCCTATTTCGAGGACACCGCCCGCTTCTGCGAAACCTACGACCAGGCGGCGTTCGACCCTGACTACGAGAGCGCTCCGCTCGACTTCTTCGAGCCGATGGTCCGGCGCGTTTTCGCGGCACCGAAACGCTCCCTCTACGTTGGCATCGCCGAGTCCGGCTGAGGAAGCATTCGATGAAATTCTGGTCCCGGGCGGCGCTGCTAGCCGCAATGATTCTGACGGCCGCGTGCCGGGTCTCCGAACAGGACAATGCCGTTCAGCCGGCCGCGAGCGAAACCGCGACCGCGATCGCGCCGATCCTGGCCACCCCCGACGCGAGGGATATCCACAGCCATGCTCGCCCGCAGGAAGCGCGGGTCCATCACGTCGCGCTCGACCTCGCGGTCGATTTTGACGGCAAGCGAATCGGCGGCACGGCGACCCTCGACCTCGACCGCCGGCCCGGCGCGAAGGAGATCGTCCTCGACGACAAGGGGCTCGAGATCCAGGCCATCACCGACGGCAAGGGCGAGCCGCTGGGCTGGAAGGTCGGCGCTGCGGACGCAAATCTCGGCGCTCCGCTGGCCGTCGCGCTCCGCCCCGACACAAAGCGGCTGGTGATCCGCTACCGGAGCGCGCCCGACGCCGAGGCGTTGCAGTGGCTGACCCCGCAGCAGACGGCCGGCAAGAAGCGCCCCTATCTGTTCAGTCAGGGACAGGCGATCCTCAACCGCAGCTGGATCCCGACCCAGGATTCGCCCGGCATCCGGCAGAGCTGGGAAGCGACGATCCGCGTGCCTGCCGGCCTGACCGCGGTGATGAGCGCGCCGCGCTCCGCCGAGCCGATCACCCAAGGGGGCGAGAGCGTGTTCGAATTCCGGATGCGCAACAGCGTTCCGCCCTATTTGATCGCGATCGCGGTCGGCGATCTCGCCTTCAAGCCGCTCGGCCCGCGCTCGGGCGTGTGGACCGAGCCGGCGATGCTCGATTCGGCCGCCGCCGAGCTCGCCGACACCGAGAAGATGATCGACTCGGCCGAGAAGCTCTACGGGCCCTATCTGTGGGAGCGTTATGACATGCTCGTGCTGCCGCCGTCCTTCCCGTTCGGCGGCATGGAGAATCCCAACCTCACCTTCCTGACCCCGACCTTCATCGCCGGCGACAAGAGCCTCGTCAGCCTGATCGCCCACGAGCTCGCGCACAGCTGGTCGGGCAATTTGGCGACCAACGCGACCTGGGCCGACTTCTGGCTCAACGAGGGCATGACGACCTACGCGACGACCCGCATCGTCGAAGCGATCTACGGGCCCAAGGTCGCCGCGCAGCAGATCGCGCTCGGAGTGGATTCCTTGAACGAGGAGATCGAAACGCTGGGCGGCCCGTCGGCTCCGGACACCCGGCTGCATATCGACCTCAAGGGCCGCAACCCGGACGACGGCCTGACGGAGATCGCCTACGAAAAGGGCGCGGCGTTCCTTCGCACGATCGAGGCGGCGGTCGGCCGCGATCGGTTCGACGCTTATTTGAAGGGCTGGTTCGAGCGCCACCGGTTCCAGCCGGTGACCTCGGCGATCTTCCTCGCCGACCTTCGCCAGCATCTGATCAAGGGCGACCAGGCACTCGAGCGGAAGTTGATGCTCGACCGCTGGGTGTACCAGCCGGGCCTGCCTCCCAACATGGTGAAACCCGACCCGCGGGCGTTCGCCGAGGCCGACCGGGCGGTCGCCGCCTTTGCCGCCGGCGGCGCTCCGGGCACCGAAGCCTGGTCGCGCTGGACGACCGACGAGCGGCTGCGCTTCCTCAACAGGCTGCCGCGCAAGCTCCCCACCGCGCGGCTCGACGCGCTCAACCGGGCGTTCGGCCTCAACGCCGTGCGCAACCTGGAAGTGCGCTTCGCCTGGCTCGAGCTGGCGGTCGGCAACCGCTACGAGCCGGCGGTGCCGTCGCTCGAGCAATTCCTGACGACCCAGGGGCGGCGCAAGTTCGTCCGCCCGCTGGTCAAGGCGCTGGCCGAGGATTCGGCCTGGGGCCGGCCGATCGCGGCCCGGATCTACCCCCTCGGGCGGCCGCTCTACCACCCGATCGTCACCCGCGAGCTCGACGCGCTAAAGCTCGGCGGCGGCTGATTTTTCGGTTGACCCCTTAACCGCACTTAAACGCTCTTGGGTTACCCGCTTGGGCCGACGTGGAACGGCAGGCGGATGTACGAAGCCCCAGATCGCTATAAACGCATGATCTCAGCACGCCTTCCGGGCGGGGAATCGCTCGGCCTGACCAGCCGCGAGGGCGACGGCGAAAGCTCCCCGCTGAAGGACGTGCAGTTGATCTCGCGCGCGCAGCTGGCGCCGTTCTTCGCGGCCGCCAACGTCGTCGCCGCGCTGATGATGTCGGCGATCCTGTGGGGGGAGGTCGACGTCACCTGGCTGCTGCCGTGGTGCGGGACGGTGGCGATCGCCAACCTGGCGGCGATGCAGCTCGCCCGGACCCATGCGATCACCCATGTCGGCCGCTCGGGCCGCCAGGTTCCGCAATGGCTGATGGTCGGCGATGTCGCCGGGCGCGCCTTGCTGTGGCTCAGCCTGCCGCTGGCCATGTTCCCGTCCCTGCAGCCGGGCACTCAGGTGATCGCCGCCTCGCTGGCGGCCGGGCTCGGCATCGGAGCGCTCGGGCTGGTCGTCGTCCCGCCGTGCGTCACCGCCTGGCTGTCGGCCTTCACCGCCGGGGTCAGCGTCGCCCTGCTCTTCGGCCGCAACAGCGTTCCCTTCCCGCACATGCTGTCGATTCTGTTCACGCTCGGGGTCGCGATTTTCGGAGTGCTCGCGGTCACCCGCTGGGCGTTCCACCAGCTGAAGACCAACGCCGACTTCGGCTCGCAGAGCGAAAGCGCCAGCCTGCTGCTCCAGGAATATGAGCAGCGCGGAGTCGGCTGGCTGTGGCAGGTCGATTCGGAGAATCGAGTCACCTACATCTCGTCGCGCATGACCGCCTTGCTCGGCCGCCCGGCGAGCCAGCTGCTCGGCCATTCGCTGCCCTCGCTGCTCGGCGGCAATGCCGAGCTCGGCCGGCTGCTGCTCGAGCGGCAGCCGTTCAACTCGCTCGAGATGGAGCTGAAGACCGCCCGCGGCGAGCGCTGGATCTCGATCGCCGGCGACCCGATCATCGACACCGCCGGCCGCTTCGAGGGCTTCCGCGGGGTCGGCTCCGACATCACCGAGATCCGCCAGACCCAGGAGCGGCTGACCCATCTCGCCAACGTCGACGTGCTGTCCGGCCTGCCCAACCGCGGACGGGTCCGCCAGCTGCTCGGCGACGCGCTCCGAGCGGCGACCGTCAGCAATGTCCCGTGCGCGATCCTGTTCCTCGACCTCGACGGCTTCAAGCCGGTCAACGACACCTTCGGCCACCCCAAGGGCGACGCGGTGCTGCGCGCGGTCGCCAAGCGGCTGGTCGACGAGGTCGGCAGCGGCGGCCACGTCGGCCGGATGGGCGGCGACGAGTTCGCGATCGTCGTCATCGACGCGCAGAGCCGCCGCAATGTCGAGGCCATGGCCGACCGCATCATCAAGGCGATCGCCGAGCCCTACATGATCGACCAGACCGAGATCCGAATCGGGGTCTCGATCGGCTGCGCGTTCGGCCCGATCGACGGAGCGACGGTCGACGACCTGATCCTCAAGGCCGACCTCGCCCTCTATGAGGCCAAGGGCGCCGGCCGCGGCATCGCCCGCTATTTCTCGTCCGAGCTGCAGTCGGAGCAGGAGGACCGGGTCCGCCTCGAGACCGACCTCCGGGCGGCGATCGCCGGCAAGCAGTTCCACCTCGCCTTCCAGCCGCTGGTCAACGCCAAGGACCAGAAATTGATCGGCTTCGAGGCGCTGATCCGCTGGAACCACCCGCAGCGCGGGCTGGTGCCGCCCAACGTCTTCATCCCGGTCGCCGAGGAGGCCGGGCTGATGCCGGTGATCGGCGAGTGGGTGATCGACGAGGCCTGCCGAGCGGCCGCGACCTGGCCGGAGCCGATCACCGTCGCCCTCAACATCAGCCCGAAGCAGATCGCGCTGGCCGCTCTGCCCAACACCGTCAGCGAGGCGCTGGCCCGCCACAAGGTGCCCGGCAACCGGATCGAGCTCGAGGTCACCGAGGGCGTGTTCCTCGGCGACAACGGCTCGACCCTCGACGTCCTCAAGCGACTCCGCCAGCTCGGCGTCGGCATCGCGCTCGACGACTTCGGCACCGGCTATTCGTCGATCGGCTATCTGAACAAGGCGGTGTTCCACAAATTGAAGATCGACGGCAGCTTCGTCCGCGAAGCCGGCACCCGGCCGGAAAATGTCGCGATCATCCAGTCGATCGTCCAGCTCGCCAAGAGCTTCCGGATGTCGGTCACCGCCGAGGGCGTCGAGACGGCCGAGGATTTCGAGCGCATGCGCGACCTCGGCTGCGACACCATCCAGGGGTATCTGTTCGGCCGCCCGCTGTCCTACGAGCGCGCCAACCAGATGGTGATCGGGCTCAGCGCCAAGCGCCTCGCCGGCTGACGGGCTTCGGCTTTACGGCAGGATCCGGAATTCGGGCTGGCGCGCTGAAACCGCGACGGGCCGCTCCTGGCCGATGTCGGCTTCCCAGAGCGTCGAGACTTCGGCAATGGCGCGAGCCGCTTCGGCAAAGCGGTCGGCAAGGTCGATGTGGCTCTGCCTGGCGCGGGGATGCGTCGCGCGCTCGGCCGCGGCTCGCTCCTCGTTGGAGCGCCGAGCGAAATATTCTGCGTCGGACTGGAATTGATCCATAACCAATCGTTACGCCGAACTTGCGATTGGAACCTTCACCAGAGTTAGAAAAACCGCCTCGCTCGAAATTCCTAGCGCCGGCGGCGACGGCCCAGCACATCCCGATAGGCCTGGGCGACGCTGCGCGAGGCATTGCTCCACGAAAAGGCTTCGCTCGAGCGCCTGGCCGCCTCGCCGAGATCGCTGCGGCGCCGCGGGTCTTCGGCCAGCGCCAGGATCGCCTGCCGATAGCCTTCGCAATCGTCCGGCGCGCACAAGATCCCCGTTCGCCCGTGCTCGACCAGCGCCTCGGCGCTGTCGGTCCGGGCGCACACGACCGCGAGTCCCGACGCCATCGCCTCGAGGACGACATTGCCGAAGGTTTCGGTCGTGCTCGGGTGCAGCAGGATGTCGGCGCTGGCGACGGCCCGGACCAGCTCCGCGCCGTCGAGATGGCCGGTGAGGACCGCTCCCGGAAGCGCGTCGAAGGCGCCTGCGGCCGGCCCGGCGCCGACCGCCAGCGCGCGGATGCCCGTGCTTCGGCGCTGTAACTGCCGCAGAGTCGACACGTAGCGGTCGATGCCTTTTTCGGCGACCAGCCTGCCGAAGAACAGGACGACCACATCCTCGTCGGACCAGCCGTTCGATCGGCGCCACTCCGGGTCGCGGCGCGCCGGGTTGAACAGGGCCCGGTCGACGCCGCGGCTCCACAGGCTGACCTGATCGTCGCCGCGCATGGCCTTCATCGCTGCGACCAGCGCCGGTGTCGGCGCCAGCACATGATCGCAGCGCCGGTAGAAACGGCGCAGGTGCGCCTCGACCAATGGCCCGGCCCAGCCGAGGCCGTAATAATCGAGATAGGCCTCGAACCGGGTGTGGAGGCTGGCGACGGTCGGAATGCCTAGCCGCCTGGCGAAGGTCTGGGCGCGCGTTCCGAGGATGTCGGGCGTCGACAAATGGACGATGTCGGGTGCGAAGCGCCGCACGTCCTCGCGCACCGCCCGCGGCAGCCCGAGCGACAGCCGGAACTCGCTTCGAACCGGCAGCGGGATCGACGGCACCGGCACCAGGGTTCCGGCGGGCTCGAACGCGGGGCGGTCGGTGACCGGCGAATAAGCGCGCACTTCGTGGCCGTCCGCCTCGAGATCGCGGGCCAGCCGGTTGAGCGCCTGGTTCGCGCCCTCGCGGAGGTAATTGTAATTGCCGGAAAAGAGCGCGACGCGCATGCCGGCCTACAGGCGCTTGAAGTTGAGCATGGCGTTGAGCAGGAACATGGCGAGGCCGGCGAAGACCGACACCACGACCCGTGCGACCAGATAATTGAGCGACGTCCAGCGCAGGAAGGCGGCGAACAAGGTGACCGTCACCACCAGGCCGATGCCGGCGTTGACCAGGAAATACGCGTAGCCCGACGCCACCGCGCGCTCGGTCCCGCGGTAGATCCACTTGCGGCCGAACACATAATGGATCGAATTGCTGACCAGGAACCCGGCCGCGGCGGCGACCAGCTTGTCGACGTCCCACAGCTCGACGAGCGCCCACAGCAGCGCCAGGCCGATCACGAACACCAGGCAGCTGACCACGGTGTTGCGCGCCAGCAGCACCGCCGCGTTGCGCGAGAACAGGCGCCGGGCCAGTGCGCTCAAGTCGCCTGCTTCAGCTCGGGATAGCCATCCGGCGGCACGCGTTCGTGAGCGTCGGCCCACTCGCTCCGCCGGCGAAGGCGCGGGGTCAGGAACAGGATCGGCAGCTTCACGAGCAGCAGCTCGGAGTGGATGAAGCCGTCGATCGCGCGCTCCCACCAGCTGTCGCGCCGCTTGCCGTGCGCTTGCAGCCAGCCCTCGTAGGGCGCCCAATGGTCGGGCTCGTCCTCGCGGATGATCTGGAAGATCTTCACCAGCCGCTTGTCGCCGCGGACCGCCGCATTGCGAAGCAGGATCTCGACCTGCCGGTAGCCGCGCTTCTCGGTCAGCGAGATGACCCGGCACAATCGCTCGAACAGATAGTCGCGGCCGATGATCAGCCGCGGGTCGAGGTCGTCGATCTTCGAGCGGAACATGATCCCGACGAAGCGGTCGATGTGGCCGCAGGTGCGGTCGACCGCGAACGGCATCACCCCGCGCCGCTCGAACCAGCGGCGGAACATCAGATAGTGCTTGCGCTCGTCGGCGCGGTGCTTGGCGATCTGCGCGATCAGCGCATGGTCGTCGGGCCAGCGCGTCCGGACGGCCTCGAGCACCCGGTCGATCGCGGTATAGCCGCGATGCTCGTTGTAGATGTAGATCGAGCCCAACAGGTCGAGATAGCGACGGCGGTACCACTGACGCATGGCGGCACGATCAGGTGTTGCGCGCCGCGAGTCAAATTCAGTGAATTTTCGACCGGGCGCCGCTGTGAACCTGGCCTCCCGTAGCGATCGCCCATTCGGCGACAGGTTGCGGGGCGCCAGGCCGTGCGATTCAAGGATGAGCTGATGCGGGCCGCCTGAGGAACCAATCGCCGCTCCGCCGCGTCGAATCCTCGGACAACAGGAGGCTTTCCCATGGCTCTTTCGATGCGCGCCGGCGAACGCCTTTCGATCCGCGGCACCGCCAAGTTCGGTCTTCTGACGGGGCTGTGCGCGATCTTCATCGACGCGGCGATCGCGCACGGACTGTTCTGGGAGAACGACCCCTACTGGACCTACTGGATCACCAAATCCTTCCTGATCGCCACCGTCTTCATCATCGGCACCGCCTTCCTCGGCATCGGCCTCGTCCAGGGATTCCTGATCACCGCCGTGCACACGGCGATCCTCGAAATCTATTACGAATGGCTGGCCCCGATCGGCCTTCCGCAGGAGCCGCAGTGGCTCGACGACAACCATCTCTGGGTGACCGGCGTCCCGGTCCATTACCTCGCGATCCTGATCGGCTATCTGATGGCGCTGTGGATCTGGCGCCGCGCCGACCCGGTGCGGGAAGGCGGCTCCGCTCGCTCGGCCGACTCCGCCGGTGCCCGAGCGACTCCGGCCGCGCTCGCCGTCTCCGCGCTGGTGGCGACCGCCGTCATCCTGGTGCTCAGCGGGGTCATCACCCACGCGATCCTGCTCGGCGAGTTCCCGGGCATCACTTACTTCGTCCAGCACTTGCTGATCGGCTTCGTCTTCCTCTACCTCTGGTCGGCCTATGTCGGCGCCGGCGAGCGCGGGTGGATCGTCGGCGCACTGATGCTCAGCCTCGTCTGGACCACGTACGGCATCTATCTCGGGCCGGTCGGCCTTCCCGAAAAGGTGCAGTACCTGACCCACCACCAGCATTGGTCGCGGGTCTTCCCGGGCGACTTCCTCGCAGCCCTTATCGGACTGTTCATCGCCATTCGACTGCTGCCGAGTCTTTCGGCGCGCGTGCCGGCCGCAGCCTTGTCGCTGCTGGCGCTCGCTCTGCTGGCTCCGGACTCGGCCGTTGCCAAGCCCCGCGGTCTCCACGCGGGCGCGGCGGCGTCGGGCCAGGCGCACCGGGTGCTGGGCCCGAACCCGGTCGACTTCCGGTCGACGCAGCCCGCGAACGGCTCGATCAGCATAAAGGTGGTGGAGGGCGGCAACCGCTGGAGCCATGTGCAGGCCCGCGACGCGATCGAGCTCGCCGCCGAGTTCACGGCTTCCGACGGCCGCTATCGAATTGTCGTCGACCGGGCCATGCCGCGCCATCCGCTGGGAGCCTACACCACCTGGAACGGTGTCGCCCTCAATCACGAGATGCACGGGGAGACCGGAATCGGCACTTCGAAGCTGCCGCTGATGATGCCCGAGATCTCGCTCTACGGCTGGGGCAAGGTGTGGCGGAACGGGCAGCTCGTCGCGGCGATGACCCCGGTCCATGCGATGGTCTCCACCGGGGGCTCGATGCCGGGCGTGATGCTCGAGGTGGACACCGAGGAAAAGACGCTTCGCGACGTCGCCGGCGGCTATCTCACCGTTTACTGGCCGACCGTCGAGGGGCTGAGGATGCCGCGCGAGACACTGCGCAACGTCCAGATTCTCGGCTGGGTGGGGCTGATCGGCCTCGCGCTGCTGTTTTTCCTGCTCGCCCGCAACGCCGAACGGCGGCGCGCCTAGGCGGCGCCGCGGCCCGGGCTATGCCCGGTTGCCGGCGAGCGTGCCGCGCACGGCCTTGTCGAGCGCGTCGGCGCGGAACGGCTTGGTCAGCAGCGGCGCATCGGGCGCGACCCGGCGGACGGCCTCGGTTTCGCTGTAGCCCGAGACGAACAGGATCGGCTGGTTCGGCGCGTCGGCGCGGATTCGGTTGGCGACTTCGGCGCCCGACAGGCCGGGCATGATGAAGTCGAGGATCACGAGGTCCGGACGCTCGGTCGCGAACGCCTTCAGACCCTTGCGGCCGTCGCTCGCCGCGGCGACCCGATAGCCCTGCTCCTCGAGGCTGTTGACGATGAAGCCGCGGACGTCGGGGTCGTCGTCGATGACCAGGATCGACGCGTCCCGGGCTGCGCTTTCCTCGCGCTCCGGGTCCGCCCGCTCGGGACCGGCGGCCGCGGCCGGCTGCTCGGCGACGCGGAACAGGAGCTTGACGCTGGTCCCGCCGCCCGGCGGGCTGACGATCTGGGCGCTGCCGCCCGATTGCCTGGCCATTCCGTAGACCATCGACAGGCCGAGCCCGGTGCCCTTGCCGACTTCCTTGGTGGTGAAGAAGGGCTCGAACGCGCGCGCCGCGACCTCCTCGCTCATTCCGGTGCCGGTGTCGGTGATCGACAATTCGACATAGCGGCCGTCGCCCAGCTCGGGGTCGTTCTCGACCATCACCGAGCGGGTCGCGAAGGTCAGCACGCCGCCGTCCGGCATCGCGTCGCGGGCGTTGATCGCCAGGTTGAGAAGCGCGACCTCGAGCTGGGTCGGGTCGGCCATCACCGGCAGCTCCTCGTCGTCGAGGCTGAATCGCTTCTCGATCCCCGGGCCGAGCACGTTGCGCAGCAGCGGGCGCATGTTGACGATCAGGGGAGCGACCGGGGTCGGGCGCACCTCGAGCCGCTGGACCCGGCTGAAGGCGAGCAATTGCCCGGTCAGCCGGGCGCCGCGCTCGGCCGCCGACAGCGCGTTCTCGGCATAGCGCCGGAGCTTCTCGTCCTCGGCGCGCTTGGCGACGATGTCGAGGCCGCCGACGACCACCGTCAGCAAATTGTTGAAGTCGTGCGCGATGCCTCCGGTCAGCTGGCCGAGCGCCTCCATCTTCTGGCTCTGGCGGAGCTGCTCCTGGGTGGCCTTGAGGTCGGTGATGTCGCGGGCCTCGAACAGCAGGTAGATGATCTTGCCCCGCTCGTCGCGCACCGGCTGGACGGAGACGTCGAGGTAGGCGGTCGGGACGCCTTCGCGCTCCATCGTCACTTCCTCGTTGAACAGCACGCCTTTCGCCGCCTGCCTGACCGCGCGCTTGATCAGCGGCTTGTGCTGCGGATAGGCCTGCAGGGTCGGCGCGTCCCAGATCTTGCCGCCGATCGCCCGGTCGTAATTCTTGTCGCGCCACACCGCTTCCTTGCGGTTCAGCTCGACGATGGTCCCATCCGGTTTCAACAAAACCAGGACTTCCAAGACCGTCTCGAAGATCGCCCGGAACCGGGCCTCGCTCTCGCGCAGCGCCGCGGTGCGTTCCTCGACCTCGCGCTTCAATTCGAGCTCGGCCTCCTTGGCAAGCGTGATGTCGCTGGCGACTCCGATGAAGCCGGCGAGCTCGCCCTCGGCCCCGAAGCGCGGCGACGACACGCTTCTGAGCCAGCGGTACTCGCCGTCGTGGCGGCGATAGCGGGCCTCGAGCGCGAACGGCTTGCCGCTCGCCTCGCCGGCGAGGCTCTCGGCGATCACCCGCTCGGCGTCGTCGGGGTGGATGATCGAGCGCCAGTCGAACCGCCGCGCCTCCTCGCGCGACAGGCCGGCGAACTCGGTGTAGGCGTCGTTGACGAAGTCGCGGCTGCGGTCGAGCCTCGTCACCCACATCATCACCGGCGCCGAATCGGCGATTCGCCGGAACCGCGCCTCGCTCTCGCGCAGCGCCCGCTCGGCCGCCCGCTGCTCGGTGACGTCGGCGACGACGATCACCAGCCCCTTGACCTCGCCATGGTCCAGCCACGGCACGTAATTGGTCTGCACCGCGAGCGCCCCGCGGGTCGGATGGTCGAACTCGGAGGCGAAATACTGCCGCTCGCCGGCCAGCGCCGCGGCGATCAGCGGCTCGCGCACGCCATAGGCCTTGTCGCCGAGCACCTCCTTGAGAGTCCGCCCGAGGATCTCCGAGCGCGGCCGCTCGAACCAGTCGGCGAGCGGCTTGTTCAGGAACCGGTAGCGCTGCTCCTTGTCGACATAGGCGGTCATCACCGGCAGCAGGTCGGCCAGCGCCAGCAGCCCGAGCGGCGAGAACATCTCGGGCGGAAGGTCGGGCATGACCAGGTTCTCGGTCGCGGCGGCGCGCGCGGCAGGCGGGGCCGCGCCGGCAATCCCGCCCGATGCTCCGAGATCCCTGTCCGCCCGCTTCGCCATCCGCTCCATAATTGCGGCATTCGCGCGCAGAGTCACGGTGTTACGGTTAGCGGGGCGGCAAGATTTGCGAACCGCCGCGGGCCCTTACCCTTCGATCGCCGCCCTCCACTAGCGGAGAGGAATTAGGCGTCGTCCCCCATGCGGAGGGCGGCGATGAATGCTTCTTGGGGAATAGACACACTCCCATACTCCCGCATGCGCTTCTTCCCTTCCTTCTGCTTCTCCAGCAGCTTGCGCTTGCGCGTCGCGTCGCCGCCGTAACATTTCGCGGTCACGTCCTTGCGCAGCGCCGCGATGGTCTCCCTCGCGATGATCTTGCCGCCGATCGCCGCCTGGATCGGGACCTTGAACAGGTGCCTCGGGATCAGCTCCTTCAGGCGCTCGCACATGCCGCGGCCGCGGCTTTCCGCGTTGGCGCGGTGGACGATCATCGACAGCGCGTCGACCGGCTCGCCGTTGACCAGGATGCTCATCTTGACGAGGTCGCCGGGGCGGTGGCCGACCATGTGATAGTCGAAGGAGGCATAGCCTCGCGAAATTGATTTCAAACGATCATAAAAATCGAACACCACCTCGTTCAGCGGCAGCTCGTAGGTGAGCAAAGCGCGGCTGGACTTGCCGTGGCCGACGTAGGTCAAATTCTTCTGGATGCCGCGGCGGTCCTGGCAGAGCTTGAGCACCGAGCCGAGATAGTCGTCGGGGACGTAAATGGTCGCCTCGATCCACGGCTCCTCGATGCTCTCGATGCGGTTGGGGTCGGGCATGTCGGCCGGGTTGTGGAGGTCGATGATTTGCGCGGCTTCCGATTTCGAGTGGGCGAGGTGGACCTTGTAGACGACGCTCGGCGCGGTGGTGATCAGGTCGAGGTCGTACTCGCGGGTCAGCCGCTCCTGGATGATCTCGAGGTGGAGCAGGCCCAAAAAGCCGCAGCGGAAGCCGAATCCGAGCGCGGCGCTGGTCTCCATCTCGAAGCTGAACGAGGCGTCGTTGAGGCGCAGCTTGTAAAGGCTGTCGCGGAGCTTCTCGAACTCCGCGGCGTCGGCCGGGAACAGGCCGCAGAAGACGACCGGCTGGACGAGCTTGAAGCCGGGCAGCGCGTGGGCGGTCGGGTGCCTGGCGTCGGTGATGGTGTCGCCGACGCGGGTCTCGGCGACTTCCTTGATCTGGGCGGTGATGAAGCCAATCTCGCCGGGCCCGAGCTCGGACAATTGCTCGATCTTGGGGCGGAAGCAGCCGACGCGGTCGACCAGGTGGGTGGTGCCGGCGGCCATGAACTTGACCTGTTGGCCCTTGCGGATGACGCCGTCGATCACCCGGACGAGGATGACGACGCCGAGGTACGGGTCGTACCAGCTGTCGACCAGCATCGCTTTCAGAGGCGCGGCGGCGTCGCCTTTGGGCGGCGGGATGACGTCGACGATCGCCTGCAGCACCGCCTCGACGCCCTCGCCGGTCTTGGCGCTGGTCAGCACCGCGTGGGACGCGTCGAGGCCGATGATCTCCTCGATCTCCTCGCGCACCCGCTCGGGCTCGGCGGCCGGCAGGTCGACCTTGTTGATCACCGGCACGATCTCGTGGTCGTGCTCGATCGACTGGTAGACGTTGGCCAGGGTCTGCGCCTCGACCCCCTGCGCGGCGTCGACCACCAGCAAAGCGCCCTCGCACGCGGCCAGCGAGCGCGACACCTCGTAGGCGAAGTCGACGTGGCCGGGCGTGTCCATCAGATTGAGCTCGTAGCCCTGCCAGTGCAGCCGCACGGTCTGGGCCTTGATGGTGATCCCGCGTTCGCGCTCGATGTCCATATTGTCGAGCACCTGGGCGGTCATCTCGCGGCTGGTCAGGCCGCCGGTCGCCTGGATCAGCCGGTCGGCGAGAGTCGACTTGCCGTGGTCGATGTGGGCGATGATCGAGAAGTTGCGGATGTGCGCGGCGTCGGTGGCCAAGGCACTCAGGATAGGAGCGCGACGCCGTCGCGCCCCTGACCCTTCACCGCGTACAGCGCCTCGTCCGCGCGCGCGAGGACACCCGCGGAATCC
>DASTZO010000245.1:0-6927 GCA_035764265.1 Sphingomicrobium sp. | reverse complement strand
GAGCTTGTCGAAGCCCTGCCCTTTGTTCAACGTCCTTTAGAGAGAAAGGCAGCCCTTCGACAGGCTCAGGGCGAACGGTTTTGAGTGGCTCGGGCCGACGCCAGATGGTGCGCGTGGGTGATCGCGACGGCCAGCGCATCGGCGGCGTCGGGGCCGGCGATCGCCACCCCGGGCAGCAGCCGGCCGACCATCGCGTGGACCTGCGCCTTGTCGGCATTGCCGGTACCGACCACCGCTTTCTTGACCAGCCGCGCCGCATATTCGCCGACGGTGACCCCCGAGCGAGCCGCGCACATCAGCGCGACCCCGCGCGCCTGGCCGAGCTTGAGCGTCGACTGCGGGTTCTTGTTGACGAACACCTCCTCGACCGCCGCGGCGTCGGGCCGGTGCTCGGCGAGCAGCGCCTCGAGCTGGCCGGCGAGGTCGGCGAGCCGCACGGGCAGCGGGGCCGAGGTGGCGGTCCGAAGCTCGCCGTTGGCGAGGTGGGAAAGCCGGTTGCCGTCCGCCGCGATCAGCCCCCAGCCGGTGGTTCCCAGCCCCGGGTCGAGGCCGAGGACCTTCACAACCGAGCCAGCTCCTCGTCGGGGATCTTCTCGTTGCCCCAGACGGTCTGGACGTCGTCATCCTCCTCGAGCGCCTCGATCAGCCGGGCGAGCTGCTCGGCCTCGGTCCCGCGCACCTCGACCTCCATTTGGGGCTTCCAGCCGAGGCGGGTGCTGTCGGCCTCGCCGAGCATCGGCTCGAGCGCCCGAGCGACGGCGTGCAGCGTTTCGACGCTGGTCCAGACCTGGTGGCCGTCCTCGTCCGATTCGACGTCCTCGGCCCCCGCCTCGATCGCCGCTTCGAGGACCTTGTCCGAGTCGCCCGCCCCGGGCCCATATTCGATCAGCCCCATGCGCTCGAAGCCGTGGCTGACGCTGCCGCCGGCGCCGAGGTTGCCGCCGTTCTTGGAGAAGATGGTGCGGACGTTGGTCGCCGTGCGGTTGCGGTTGTCGGTCAGCGCCTCGACGATCAGCGCGACCCCGCCGGGGCCGAAGCCCTCGTAGCGGATTTCCTCGTAATTCTCGGCCTCGCCGCCGGTGGCCTTGTCGATCGAGCGCTGGATATTGTCCTTGGGCATCGACTGCGCCTTGGCGGCCAGCACCGCGGCGCGAAGCCGGGCGTTCATCTCCGGGTCGGGCAGGCCCATTTTGGCCGCGACGGTGATCTCTCGGGCGAGCTTGGAGAACATCGCCGAGCGCTTTTTGTCCTGCGCGCCCTTGCGGTGCATGATGTTCTTGAATTTGGAATGGCCGGCCATCTCGGTCTCTTAGGCCAGCCCGAGCGCCGTGCGATAGGTCTCCAGAAGCGCGTCCATTTCCTGGCGGGTGTGGGTCTCCATCTTCCGCAGTCGGACGATCGCCCGCATGGTCTTGGTGTCGTAGCCGTTCGCCTTGGCTTCCGAATAGACGTCGCGGATGTCGTCGGCGATCGCCTTTTTCTCTTCCTCGAGCCGCTCGATGCGCTCGATGAACAGCCGCAGCTGATCGGCCGCGACGGTGCCCTCCGCCATAGTTCCTACTCTCCAGTTCAGGGTTCAGCGCGCGGCTCTAGGCGAGCGGCGGCGGCTGCTCAAGCCGGGTTGAACCAGCGCGCCAACCGGCTATGGCCGGGCCGCTTCGAGCGCGTTGGAAGGAGCCCCGTGACGGAATCGTTCGAACCGCGATCGCGCAAGGTGAAGATCCTGGCGACGCTGGGGCCGGCGTCGAGCGACCCGGCGATGATCCGCGCGCTGATGCTGGCCGGGGCCGACGCGTTCCGGATCAACATGAGCCACGGCGACCACGCGCAGAAAGCCGAGCTGGTCGAGGCGATCCGGGCGCTCGAAAGGGAGTTGAAGCGGCCGACCACCATCCTGTTCGACCTGCAAGGCCCCAAGCTCCGGGTCGGGCATTTCAAGGGCAAGTCGGCGATGCTCAAGGCCGGCGACCGCTTCACGCTCGATCGCAAGCATACGGCCGGCGGCCCGGACCGGGTCGAGCTCGCCCACCCCGAGCTGTTTGCGACCATCCGGCCCGGCGACCGGATCCTGATCGACGACGGCAAGGTGCGGCTGAAGACGATCGAGGTCGACGACCGGACCCTGGTCACCGAGGTCCAGGTCGGCGGCAAGGTCTCCGACAACAAGGGCGTCAACGTCCCCGACGTGCTGGTGCCGATCCCGTCGCTGACCGAAAAGGACCGCGCCGACCTCGCCTTCGCGCTCGAGCAGAAGGCCGACTGGATCGCGCTGTCGTTCGTCCAGCGGCCCGAGGACGTCGCCGAGGCGCGGGCGCTGATCGGCGAGAAAGCCGCCCTGCTCGCCAAGATCGAGAAGCCGGCGGCGATCGACCAGTTGAACGACATCATCGCGCTCGCCGACGCGGTGATGGTGGCGCGCGGCGACCTCGGCGTGGAGCTTCCGCCCGAGCAGGTGCCGCCGCTCCAGAACCGGATCATCGCCTGCGCCCGCCAGTTCGGCAAACCGGTGGTGGTGGCGACGCAGATGCTCGAATCGATGATCAGCTCGCCGACCCCGACCCGGGCGGAGGTCAGCGACGTCGCCACCGCGATCTACGACGGCGCCGACGCGGTGATGCTGTCGGCCGAGAGCGCGACCGGCGACTATCCGTGCGAGGCGGTGGCGATGATGGACCGAATCGCCTCGAGCGCCGAGCGCGACCCGATCTACCCGGCGCGGATCCATTTCACCGAGACGAGGCTCGAGCCGACCACCGCCGACGCGCTCGCCGGCTCGGCGCGGCAGATCGCCAGCACCGTCTCGGCGACCGCGATGGTCTGCTACACCAGCTCGGGCTCGACCGCGCGGCGGATCGCCCGCGAGCGGCCGGCGGTGCCGCTGCTGGCGATGAGCCCGTCGCTGACCACCGCCCGGCGCATGGGGCTGCTGTGGGGCGTGCACCCGGTCCACTCGCGCGACGTCACCAGCTTCGAGGAGATGGTCGAGAAGGGCAAGCGGATGGCGCTGCGGCACCGGATCGCCCAGGGCGGCGACCGGGTGGTGCTGATGGCCGGAGTGCCGTTCGGCACCGCGGGCTCGACCAACGTCATCCATGTCGTCCGGCTGGTCGGCGACGAGCTCGAAAAACACACCCGTTCCAAAGGGTGACGCTTTTCGAGCTCGAAAAACACGCTGTCGGCAAGGGGTCAGCGCGGAAGTAGCGCCGGGATTTCGTCGGCGATCTCGCGGGCGAGGAATCCGATCGGCGCGACCTTCCCGGCCAGGGCCGCCCCCGCCTCGCCGTGCAGCCACACGCCCCACAGCAAGGCGGCGAGCGGGTCGGCGCCGCGCGACAGCAGGCCGCCGACGATCCCGGCGAGCACGTCGCCGCTGCCCGACACACCGAGCCCGGGCGCGCCGCCGCGGTAGGTCCACGAGCGGCCGTCGGGGTGGACGACGTGGCTGGTGACGCCCTTGACCAGCACCACCGAGCGGTAGAGCTGCGCGGCGCGCAGGCCGCAGCGGACCGGGTGGGCGGCGACCTCATCCTCGCCCGTGTCGAGCAAGGCGGCGAGCTCGCCGGCGTGGGGCAGCAGCACCGGCATGGTTTCGCGCTCGAGCTCGTCCTCCTCGAGCGGCGACAGGCTGCGCAGCAGCGCCGCGTCGAGCGCCAGGCGCGCCGGCGAGTCGAGCAGCCGGTCGGCGATTCGCCGGCAGGTCTCGCCGTGGGTCACGCCCGGGCCGGCGACGATCGCGTCGGCATCGGCGGCCTGGTCGGCAATCTGTTTGACCGCGGAGCGCGCAAAGCCGCTGCGGCGATGCTCGGGAAGCGCGATCACCATCGCCTCGGGCATCGCCATGCCGACCTGCTGCGCGATGCTGGCGACGGTGGCGATGCGCAGCTTGCCGGCGCCCGCGCGCATCGCCGCGGTCGCTACGAGCAGAGCCGCGCCCGGGACCTCGCGGCTGCCGGCGACGATCAGGATCCGGCCCTTGCTCTCCTTGCCGCCGTCGACGATCGGCGGAAGCGGGTTGGAATCGAGCGCGGTCCGGTCGAGCGGCGTGCCGGGGTTCATCGCGACCCGGCCATGGCGTCCGGCGCCGAGGTCTTGACCGCGCCGTCGGCCTCGAGCGGCGCGTCGTGGTTCCACAGCGCCAGCCTGGGGGTGCACAGGCCCTCGGCGTCGGGCTCGAAGTCGTAGGCGCAGATGCCGCAGTTGAGCACGTCGGCCTGCTTGTCGATCGCCAGGATCTGTGCCTCGTCCAGCTCTTCCAATATGTAGCGCATGCACAGCACCACGACCTGGTGGCAGACGACCAGCACCCGGCGGTCGTTGTAATGCAGGTTGATGGTGTTGAGCATCGAGCGCAGCCGGAGGATGACGTCGGCCCAGCTCTCGCCGCCCGGTGCCCGGTGATAGAATTTGCCCAGCCGCCGGCGGTGCGCGGCTTCCTCGGGGAATTTTTCGCGGATGCCGATCGTCGTCAGCCGATCGAACACCCCGAACTCGCGCTCGCGCAGCCGCTCGTCGACGATGGTCCGGGCTGGCCCGCCGGCCAGCGCCCCGGCCTTGCAGATCGCCTCCGCGGTCTGGCGCGCCCGGACGTAGGGGGAGGAGAGGATGACCTCGGGCCGCTCGCTTGGCGGCAGCGAGGCGAACCAGCGGCCGGCGGCCTCGGCCTGCCGGAACCCGAGCTCGGACAAGGGCACGTCGACGTCGCGCATCTCGATGTCGATCACCGCCAGCCCCGCCTCGTGGGCCGCCTCGCGCGCGACATTGCCCTGGCTTTGCCCGTGCCGGACCAGCCACAGCCGCTCGGGCCAGTTCTGGCGCATGTGCCTTGCTCCTTCAGGCGTGAGAAAGCTTGAAGTGAACGATTGTGCCCTCGTGCCGTTTCTGCGCCCGGCTGGGCTCAATTTGGACTTTCGCGCATTGGTGGCTTCCATGAACAACCATCCAGGCAAGACGTTCGCCAGTTTTTTCCAGGCCGGCTTCGAATGTTCGTCGCACCGGCGGCGCGACGGCGTTCGCCTCGACCTGATCCGGGCGACGTCGCACGACCGTCACCTGGAATCGGATTACCGGCAGTGCCTGGAGCTCGGCTTCAGGACGCTTCGGGACGGGCTGCGCTGGCATTTGATCGAACAGTCTCCCGGCCGGTACGACTGGTCGAGCTGGCTGCCGGCCCTTGAGGCCTCCGAGCGGCTGGGCCTCCAGGTCATCTGGGACCTGTTCCATTACGGGTCGCCCGACCATGTCGACCAGGCGGGGCCCGATTTTCCCCAGCGCTTCACCGATTTCGCGGTCGCGGCGCTGGAGGTGCAGCAGTCGGTCAGCAACCGGCCGCCCATCGTCTGCCCGCTCAACGAGATCAACTTCCTGTCCTGGGCGGTGGATGACGGATATTTCCCGCCGGTTGGCCCGGGCCGGCGCGGCTGGTTCAAGCACCACCTCCTGAGGACCGCGATAGCCGCCGCCCGCGCGATCCGCGAGCAATGGCCCGAAACGACGATCGTCTGGGCAGAGCCCCTGATCCACATCGCCCCGCACGACCGCCGCCGCCGGACGGTCCGCGCCGCCGAGCAGAACCTCCAGGGCATGTACGAGGCCTATGACTCGATCATGGGCATGGCCAAGCCCGAGCTGGGCGGCGACCCGTCGCTCGTCGATGTGATCGGGTGGAACTTCTACCCGCACAACCAATGGTATTTCAAAGGGCCGACGATCCCGATGGGGCACCACGAATATCGCCCGCTCGCCGACATGCTCGTCGAAATGGCGGAGCGGTATCGAAAGCCGATGTTCCTTTCCGAGACCGGCGCCGAAGGGTCCGGCCGCCCGGCCTGGCTGCATTATGTTTGCGACGAGGTGCGCGACGCCCAGAGCCGGGGAGTCAGCGTGGAGGGCATTTGCCTCTATCCCGTCACCGCTTATCCCGGTTGGGACAATTCGCGGCATTGCGAGGTCGGCCTGCTCTCGACGATCGGCTCGGACGGCAAGCGCAAGGTCTATGAGCCGCTGCGCGAAGAGCTGCAGCGGCAAAAAGCGATCTTCGGGCTTGTCGAAGCGGGCGAAACAAGGCCCAGCCGGCTGCGGATTGCCCGATCGTAACGCTGCGCAGCGCAGGCCGCCGAAATCGGATTAGACCACCGGCCCGGCCCGGGGCTCGTCCGACGGGGTGCCGACATACGGCCAGCCGTCGCGCCATTCGATGCGGTCCATCATCAGGATCCGGCGGCTGTTGATCTCATCCTCCTGGCGCTGGCGCGGGCGGTTCACGTCGATCGCGTGGTAGATGATCCAGGCCTGCCCCGCCTTGTCGGTCACGACCGTGTTGTGCCCTGGCGCCAGCCAGCGCTCGCTCCTGAAAAGCATCAGGCTGTGGGGAACGCCCCGCGCCTGTTCGAGCGTCTCGAACGGGCCGGTCGCGCTGGCCGAACGGGCGACCATCACGCCATAGTCGGCATCGGGCCCGCAGCAATTGTCGCCCGAGTAAAAGAGATAATAGAAATCGTCGTGCCGGATCACCCACGAGGCTTCGACCAGGCGCGGGAACGCGCCCTTGACCGGGTTGGGCCAGACGAGATCGACCGGCTGGCTTCCCGGTTCGAACGACAGGCGATCTTCGGACAGCTCCTGGACCTTGATCGGCTGGAATCCCGAGCCCCAGTAGAGCAGGCGCTTGCCCGTGACCGGATCGTCATAGGCCATCGGGTCGATATATTCGAACCCCATCCCATGCAGCAGCGGAATGCCCATGTCTGTGAACGGCCCGGCCGGTGACGACGACGTCGCGACGGCGAGGCAGTGCCCGCGCCTGGGGTCGTGGCAGACATCGGGGGTCGCCGAATAATATAGGAAATAGGTCGAGCCGTCGCAGATCACGCTCGGCGCCCAGAAATCCTGCGTGGCCTGGGCCCAGGCCGGCTTTTCCGGCAGCGCGTC
>DASTZO010000244.1:0-9246 GCA_035764265.1 Sphingomicrobium sp. | reverse complement strand
CGAGCGCGGCCAGGAAGCGGTCAAGCGCTCGCAGAAGGTCGCCCAGGAGCTGGCCGACATCGGCCGCGCCAACGTCGAGGCGGTCGTCGAGGCGACTCGCGTCGCCACCGAGGGCGCCCGCTCGATCGGCCAGGACGCGGTTGCCCGCACCCGCGAAGGCGCCGAGCAGGCCGCCGACGCGATCCGCTCGCTCGCCGAGGCCAAGTCGCCGACCGAGTTCGTGCAGCTCCAGAGCGAGCTTGCCCGGACCTCGTTCGACCGCCTGGTCGCCGAGAGCTCGCAGCTGACCGAATCGATGGTCAAGCTCGCCGGCAAGGCGTTCCAGCCGCTGTCGAACCGCGCCACGGCCAATGCCGAGCGCTTCAACAATCTCGTTGCCTGACCCTCTCCCCTCCTAAAGTCAGGTAATGCCGGCGGCCGCTCCTCCCCAGGGGCGGCCGCCTTTTTTTCGTCTCCGCTCCGCCCGCTTGCGCCTTGCCGAGGGTTGAGCGCTTGCCATATTTACGGTCTCACATGATGATGCGCTGGACGATGATGGCGAATGAGCCGGGAGAGGGCGACGGGCTCGAGGATATCGAGACCGGCGTCGCCACCCGCACCCGCCCCAGGACCAAGAAGCCGTCCAACTACAAGGTGCTGATGCTCAACGACGATTACACTCCGATGGAGTTCGTCGTCCTCGTCCTGCAGCGCTTCTTCTCGATGAGCATCGAGGACGCGACCCGGGTGATGCTCCAGGTCCACCAGCAGGGCGTCGCAGTATGCGGTGTCTTTACCTACGAGGTCGCCGAGACCAAGGTCACCCAGGTGATCGACTTCGCCCGCGAGAACCAGCACCCGCTCCAGTGCACGCTGGAGAAGGCCTGAGCCTGGTTCCTCCCCTCGATTTCGAGGGGAGGGGGACCATCGATCGAAGATTCGATGGTGGAGGGGCTCTTATGCGGCCGGGAAGGCCCCTCCACCGGCTGCGCCGGTCCCCCTCCCCTGCAAATGCAGGGGAGGATTTACAGCCCACCCGCGTCCGCTAAACCCCACCAATGGACAGCATCTGGATCCAGGGCGGCACGCGCCTCGAGGGGAAGATTCCCATTTCCGGAGCCAAGAACGCGGCTTTGACCCTGCTGCCCTGCGCGCTCCTGACCGAGGACCGGCTGACCCTCGGCAATCTGCCGCGGCTCGCCGACGTCGACAGCTTCGGTCATCTGCTCAACCAGCTCGGAGTCTCGACCATGGTCGAGGGCGTCCGGAAGGGCGAGTTCGGCCGCCGGATGACTCTCCACGCGAACGATATCGCCTCGACGGTCGCGCCCTACGACATGGTCCGCAAGATGCGCGCCTCGATCCTCGTCCTGGGGCCGATGCTGGCCCGCGCCGGCGAAGCCACCGTCTCGCTGCCCGGCGGCTGCGCGATCGGCGACCGCCCGATCGACCTCCATCTGCAGGCGCTCGAATGCCTCGGCGCCGAGATCGAGCTCGCCGCCGGCTACGTGAAGGCGACCGCTCCAAAGGGCCGCCTGCCGGGCGGCGACTACAGCTTCCCGGTGGTGTCGGTCGGGGCGACCGAGAACGCGCTGATGGCGGCGGTGCTCGCGACCGGCCGCTCGCAATTGTTCAACGCCGCCCGCGAGCCCGAGATCGCCGATTTGTGCAACCTGCTCGTGGCGATGGGCGCCAGGATCGAGGGCATCGGCTCGAGCCATCTGATCATCGAGGGGGTCGAGGCCCTCCACGGCACCAGCTATGACGTCATGCCCGACCGGATCGAAGCCGGCAGCTACGCCTGCGCCGCGGGCATCACCGGTGGCTGCATCGAGCTGGTCGGAGCGCGGCCCGGCGACATGTGCGCGATCATCAACGCGCTCAGCCACGCCGGGCTGATCGTCGAGTTCAACGACCATGGCATCAAGGTCAGCGCCGACGGCAAGCTGCGGCCGCTGGCCCTGACCACCGCTCCGTTCCCGGGCTTCCCGACCGACATGCAGGCGCAGTTCATGGCGATGCTCAGCCTGGCCGAGGGCGAGAGCTTCCTCGAGGAGACGATCTTCGAGAACCGCTACATGCACGTCCCCGAGCTCCGCCGGATGGGCGCCGAGATCGAGATCCGCGGGCGTTCGGCCCTGGTTCACGGAGTCGACAAGCTGACCGGTGCGGCGGTCATGGCGACCGACCTGCGGGCTTCGATGAGCCTGGTGCTGGCCGGCCTCGCCGCCGATGCCGAGACCGAGGTGCTGCGGGTCTATCACCTCGACCGCGGCTACGAGCGGCTCGAGGAGAAACTGTCCGCGGTCGGAGCGACGATCGAGCGGCGAACCTCGAACTAGTCGGCGACCGCCGCCCGGCCGGCCTGCTTGTAGACGCGGCCGTGCTTCATGACGAAGCCGACCCGCTCGAGCAGCCGAACGTCGGCGAGCGGGTCGCCGTCGACGGCGATGATGTCGGCGTCCTTGCCGGCCTCGATGGTGCCGATCGCCGTCTCGCGGCCGAGCAGGGTCGCGGCATCGACGGTCGCCGACCGGATCGCCGCCGCCGGAGTCATCCCGGCCCGGATCATCAGCGCGAACTCCTCGGCGTTGCGGCCGTGCGGGCTCACTCCGGTGTCGGTGCCGAAGGCGATCTTGACGCCTTCGCGGATCGCCCTGGCGAAGCTCTTCTCGGCGTTGCCCGCCGCCTGCCGCGCCTTGTCGTACTGGGCCGGAGTGAGGGCGCCGCGCACTCCGTCGGCGAGCGCCGAAGCGGGCGCGAGCAGGGTCGGCACGTAATAAGCGCCGGTCTGGCGATAGAGCTTGAAGGTCTCCTCGTTGGTGAAGGTGCCGTGCTCGATCGAATGGACTCCGGCGCGAAGCGCGGCGTTGACCCCGTCGACTCCGTGCGCATGGGCGGCGACCTTGCGGCCGAACAGGCGCGCGGTCTCGACCACCGCGCGCATCTCGTCATCCATCATCTGCTTGTTGAGCCCACCGGCGACGTTGCTGAGCACCCCGCCCGTCGCGGTGATCTTGATCACGTCGGCGCCCAGGCCGACCTGCTCGCGCACCGCCCGGCGGCAGTCGTCCGGGCCGTTGCACAGATTGTTTGCCGAGACGGTGGATGCGACCTGGCGATTGAGGCCGTTGCGCCGGTCCGAATGCCCGCCGCTGCCCGAAATGCCGGCCCCCGCCGCCACGATCGTCGGGCCGGCGAAGGCGCCGCTGGCGAGCGTGTCGCGGAGCGAGGTGATCAGGCGCGGTTCGGCGCCGAGGTCGCGAACGGTGGTGAATCCGGCGAACAGCGTCTTGCGCGCGTTGAGAAGCGCTGTGAACGCCTCGTCCTCATAGTCGCGCTCGGTTTGCTGGAGGCGCCGCTGCAGGCGGTCGTCGAGGCCCGACAGGTGCACATGCATGTCGATCAGCCCGGGCAGCACCGTCGATCCGCGCAGGTCGATGACTTGCGCCCCCGGCAGCGACTCGAAGCCCGGGCGCACTTCGGCGATCTGCCGGCCGCGGACGACAATGGTCGCGTTGCGCAGCGGCGGCCGGCCCGGCTCGGCGATCAGCGTTCCGGCGTGGATGACGGTGACCGCTTCGGCCGGGGCAGCCGCGGTCTGGGCGGCGGCCGGCGTGGCGAAGCAGGCGGCGGCGGTGACGAGGGCGAGTTTCCTCACGGGCAATTCCTGACGTCCTGGCTGGGCTCTGGCCAGCAAAGCCGCTCGCCCGGCGGAACGCAAGGGTGGATCACAGCCCGTCGAGCGCGTGCAGGATCACCCCGACCAGGCCGCCGACCAGCGTGCCGTTGATCCGGATATACTGGAGGTCGCGCCCGACCGCCGCCTCGAGCCGGGCGGTAATCGTCCGGGCGTCCCAGCTGCGGATAGTCTCCGACACCAGCTTGACGATCGAGCTTCCGTAGCTCGCCGCCAGCCCGGCGACCGCGCGCCGCGCGAACTGGTTGATCGCGGCCCGGATCCGCGGGTCGCCCTCGAGCGTGGTGCCCATCGACTTCAGCACCTCGCCCAGCTTGCCGGCCAGCGCCGCGTCGGGGTTGCGGGCGGCGCGGATGATCGCTTCGCGGCCCTTCTGCCACAGCGTGTCGAGCCACAGGCTGACCGACCGGTTGGCGAGCAGCTCTTCCTTCATCGCCTCGACCCGCTCGCGGGTCTCGGGCCGGGTCTGGAGGTCGTTGGCGAGCTGGGCGAGGGCCTCCTCGATCTTGCGGCGCACCGGGTGCGCGGGGTCGGTCGACATCTCGACCGTCAGCTTGCGCAAGCCGTCGACGATTGCGTCGGCGAGCTTGGTGTCGAGCCCGGCGAGCTTGAGCACCCAGCTGGCGCGCTTGTGGACCATATCGCGGATCAGGCTTTCGTTGGCGTCGAGCGCCCGGGCCATCCAGCGGATCCCGGCCTCGAGCATCGGCACGTGGCGGTCCTCGTTGATCGCCGAGGCGAGCGCATGGCCGAGCAGGGGCGAGACCTCCATCGCCCGGATTCGCGACGAGATCGCGCCCTTGACGATGCCGCCCAGCCGCTCGTCGTCGAGCCCCTCGAAAATGTCGGCGATGAGCCGCGAGGCGCCGTGCCGGATGCGGGTCCCTTCGCCTTCCGGGGCGCGCAGGAAGCGCCCGGCGGCGCCGGCGATGTCGATGTTGCGCATCCGCCGCGCGACCACCGCGGCGATCAGGAAATTCTCCTTGAGGAACGAGGCGAGCGCCTCGCCGATGCGGTCCTTGTTGCGCGGGATGATCGCGGTGTGCGGGATCGGCAGCCCGAGCGGGTGGCGGAACAGAGCGGTGACCGCGAACCAGTCGGCGAGGCCGCCGACCATCGCCGCCTCGGCGAACGCCTTGACGTAGCCGAGCCACGGGTAGGCGGGCTCGAATGCCCGGGTGATCGCGAACAGGGCCGCCATCGCGACCAGCAGGCCGGTGGCGGCGGCCTTCATCCCCGCCGCGCCCGGCTGCGAAGGGTTGAAGCGGGCGAGCGCCGGGGACGTCATCGCGCCGCCATAGCGGGCCGATCGAGCGAAATCACTCCGCCGGCACGGGCTCCGGCGGGCGGGTCGCGTCGTGCGCGACAAGTCGGTGGAACTTGCGCCCGATCCATTTCTCGACGTCGATCGCGATCGAGAAATAGGCCGGCACCAGGAGCAGCGTCAGGATGGTCGAGAAGATCAGGCCGCCGATCACCGTCACGCCCATCGGCGCCCGCCAGCTCGAATCCCCGGACAGCGACAGCGCGATCGGCAGCATGCCCGCGACCATCGCCACCGTCGTCATGACGATCGGCTGCGCGCGCTTGTGCCCGGCCTCGTAGATCGCCTCGTCCTTGGGCATTCCGTGGTTCATCATCTCGACCGCGAAGTCGACCAGCAGGATCGAGTTCTTGGCGACGATGCCGAACAGCATCAGAACGCCGATCAGGACCGGCAGCGACACCGGCTGGCCGGCGATGAGCAGGCCGATTCCCGCGCCCAGCGGGGCGAGCAGAAGCGAGCCCATGTTGACGAACGGGGCGAGGAAGCGGCGGTAGAGCAGCACCAGCACGGCGAACACCAGCAGCACGCCCGACGCCAGCGCGATGGCGAAATAATAGAGCAATTCCGCCTGCCATTTCTGCTCGCCGAGGCTGAGCCTGGATACCCCTTGCGGCAGGTTCTTTACGGTCGGCAGCTGGTTGATCTTGGTCCAGGCGTCGCTCGCGACCAGTCCCGGCGCCAAGTCCGCTCCCACCAGGATCCGGCGGATCTGGTTGGTCCGCTGGACCGTCGTCGGCCCCGACCCGAAGCCGATCTCGGCCACCGCCTTCAACGGCACCGAGCCGCCGCCGGTAGTCGGCACCGGCAGATTCTCGAGCGTCGCCAGATCGCGCCGGCTGTTCTCGGACAGCGACACGGTGATTGGCACCTGGCGGTCGGCGAGCGAGAATTTGGCGCTGTTCTGGGCGATATCTCCGAGCGTCGCGATGCGGATCGTCTGGCTCAGCGCCTGGGTCGTGACCCCGAGGTCGGCGGCGAGGTCGAAGCGCGGCTTGATCGTGATCTCCGGCCGGACGAGGTCGCCCTGGACCCGCGGCGCGCGCAATTCGGACAGGGTCTGCATCTCGTCGGCGATCTTGTTGGCGGTCGCCAGCAGCAGTTCCGGGTTGTCGCCGCCGAGGTACAGCATGATGTCGCGCGGGGCGCCGCCGGGGCCCCCGCCGCCTTGGCTCAGGAAATTCACCTGGGCGTCGGGAATCGCGCTCAGCGCCGGCGTCAGGCCGCGCTCGAACTCGGTGCTGGTCTTCTCGCGGTCCTTCTTGAGGACAATGTTGAGGAAGCCGGCGCCGACGAACACCCGCTGGAAGACATGCTCGACGTCGGGGTCCTTCTCGACGATCTCCGCCGCCTGCTGGACCTTGGCCTCGGTCTGGTCGAGCGTCGCGCCCGGCGCCATTCCGACCCGCGCCCGCGAGAAATCGAGGTTGAGCGGGGGCTGGAACTGCATCCCGAGGCTGGCGAAGATGATCCCCGTCAAAACCAGCGACGCGATCCCGCCGACCACCGCGGCCCAGCGGTGCCGCAAAGTCCATTTCAGGATGTCGAGATATTTGAACATCGCCCAGCCCGACGCGTGCGGCTGGACGCCTTTGGAGCGCAGGAAATAGGCCGCCATCAGCGGAGTGATCATGCGCGCGACGAGCAGGCTCATCATCACGGCGATGACGACCGTGTAGCCGAAGCTCTTGAAGAACTGGCCCGAGATGCCAGGCATCAGCGCGACCGGCAGGAACACGGCGACGATCGACATGGTGGTCGCAAGCACCGCGAGGCCGATCTCGTCGGCGGCGTCGATCGACGCCTGGTAGGCGGATTTGCCCATCCGCATGTGGCGGACGATGTTCTCGATCTCGACGATCGCGTCGTCGACCAGGACTCCGGCGACCAGGCTCATCGCCAGCAGCGACAGGCCGTTCAGGGTGATGCCGAGCATGCTCATGAACCAGAAGGTCGGGATCGCCGACAGCGGGATCGCGAATGCCGAGATGACCGTGGCGCGCATGTCGCGGAGGAACAGGAAGACGACGAAGACGGCGAGGATCGCGCCCTCCCACAGGCCTTCCATCGCCGAATGATATTGCGACTTGGTGTAATCGACCTGGTTGAAGATCTCGAGGAACCGGATCCGCGGGTTTTCCTTCTCGATCTTGCGCAGCTCCGCCCACGCGGCGTCGTAGGTGGTGACTTCCGAGGCGCCCTTGGAGCGCTGGACGTTGAAGCTGATCACCTGCCGCCCGTTCATCTTGGCGATGGTGCGCTGCTCGGAATAAGCGTCCTTGACCTCGCCGAGGTCGGCCAGCCGGACCGTGCGGCCGCCGGGGACCACGATCTGGGTCTGCGACAAATCGAAGGCGTCGCGGGCATTGCCGAGCACGCGCACCGACTGCTCGGAGCCGGCGATCTCGGCGCGGCCGCCGGCGGCGTTGAGGTTGGTCTGGCGAAGCTGCTGGTTGACCTGGGCGGCGGTGATCCCCTGGGCCTGGAGCGCGGTCGGGTCGAGGACCACCCGGATCTGGCGGTCGACGCCGCCCTCGCGCGACACGGCCGCGACGCCCTCGACCCCGAGCAGCCGCTTGCCGACGTCGTTGTCGACGTACCAGCTGAGCTCTTCCAGGCTCATGTCGGTGGTCTCGGCGGCGACGAACAGGATCGGGTCGCCGGCGATGTCGACGCGGTTGATCCGCGGCTCGAGGATGCCGTCGGGCAGGTCGCCGCGGATCTGCGAGATCGCGTCGCGGATGTCGTTGACCGCCCGGTCGGTCGGAGTGCCGATCTCGAACTGGACGAAAGTGCTGCTGTTGCCTTCGCGGATCGAGCTGTTGATCTCGTCGACGCCCTCGACCCCGCGGATCGCCGATTCGACCCGCTGCGTGATCTGGCTTTCCATTTCGGTCGGTGCGGCGCCGGGCTGGGCGATGGTCACTTCCGCGGCCGGGAAATCGACGTCCGGATTGTTGTTGACCTGCATGTTCGCGAACGAGACCAGGCCGGCCAGCATCAGCCCGATGAACAGCACGATCGGCGGAACCGGGTTGCGGATGCACCAGGACGAGATGTTGCGGAAGTTCATGTCGCTCTAGCTCTTTTCATGCCCGTCAGCGCGCGGCCTGGCGCTTCGGCGACACCTTTTGCCCGGGGTTGAGGAATGGCCCCGCCGACAGCACCACCGCCTCCTGGCCGGTGAGCCCTTCGATGATCGTCACCCCTTCGTCGTCGACCGAGCCGATCTTGACGTCGCGCCGCTCGACCTCGTTCTTCGAGTTGACGATGTAGACGTAATTGCCCTTCTCGTCGCTGAGCACCGCGCTTTGCGGAAGCAGCGGGGCGGTCGTCCCGCCGGCGCCGATCCGGGCTTCCGCGAAGCCGCCGGGGCGGATTGCCGGATCGTAGGGGATGGCGATCCTCACCTCGCCCTGGCGCGACTGCGGGTCGATCACCGGCGACACCTGCCACACCGAGCCGGAGAAGCTGCGGTCGAGCCCGATCGGGGTGACGCTGGCCGGCATCCCGGCGCGGACGAAGGCGATGTCCTGCTGCGGGATCTGGGCGCGCATCTCCATCTCGCCGCCGGCGGCGAGCCGGAACAGGGCGCCCGCGCCCGGCCCGACGACCTGCCCGACCTCGACGTTGCGGGCGAGCACCAGGCCGCCGGTCGGCGCGCGGATGTCGAGGCGTCCGACGCGTGCCCGAGTTGCTCCGAACTGCGCCTGGGCGACCCGCACGCGCGCCGCGGCGGCGTCGCGCGCGGCGCGCTTGCGGTCGAGGTCAGCCTTCGACACGAAACCGCGGCCGACCAGCGACTGGCTGCGGTCGAGTTCATTCTGGGCAAGCGCGGCGTCGGCGCGCGCGACCTGAATCGACGCGCCGAGTTGGGCGGCGGTCTGTGTCTGTACCGAGCGATCGACGCTGGCGAGCACTTGGCCTTGGCGGACCCAGCTGCCGGCATCGACGGTGACGGAGCGGACGAGGCCGCCTTCGCCCGCGACACCGACCGGCTGGTCGCGACGCGCGGCCAGCGCGCCCGACGCGGTCAGCGTGCGGCCGACCTGGCTTTGTCCCGGCACGATGATCGACACGGTCGGAATCTGGCCGCGTCGTCCGCCCTGGCCTGCGCCGGCGGTCGCGGCGGGATCGTCACCCTTGCCGAACAGGAACCACGCCGCCGCAAGCGCCGCGACGACGATCAAGGCCGCAATGATGATGTTGCGCCGACGATTCGACCGATCGACCACGACCAGCG
>DASTZO010000243.1:0-4539 GCA_035764265.1 Sphingomicrobium sp. | reverse complement strand
GGCCAGCGGCTTGATGATTTTCCACTGGTCGCGGTTGGTGTCCTGGGATTCGTCGACCAGGATATGGTCGGTGCGCCGGTCGAGCTTGTAGCGCACCCACTCGCCCATGCCGGGAGTCTCGAGCAGCCGCCGGGTCCAGCGGATCAGATCGTCGAAATCGGCCACCCCGGCGCTGCGCTTGGCGCGGCTGTAGGCGGCGGCGAACGCCTGCCCGGCACGAAGGCCCGCCGCCATGTCGGATGCGAGGCGGGCGCCGTTCTGGATGTGGAGCAGCTCGGTCACCGCCGCGGCCAGTCGCTCCGCGTGGGAATCATAGTCCGGATCGGCCTTGCGCTGGCCCGCCTGGACCTTGCGCAGGTCGCCGGCGCCGGTGAACACCAGCAAGGCCAGGTCGGGAAGCGCGGCCGAGCGCGCCGCCGGGTCGAGTGCCAGCCAGCGCTCGACGCTGTCGGCGACGCCGGCGCCGGTGGCGCTGCCCCATTTGCGGTTGGCCGCGGCGATCGCCTGCAACAGGTCGCAATCGAAGCGGTCGTCGGCGCAATGGTCGGCGAGATAATCCTCGAGCGCGCCTTCGGGCAGCCGCATCGCCGCCCGCAGCTTGGACTCGATGGTGTCGGGCGCGCCCAGGGCCGCCAGCGCGTCGCCCGCCCGCGCGCATTGCATCAGATAAGCGACCGCGTCCTGTTCGCCGAGGCGCAGGCTGAGGCACTGGACGTCGGCGATCAGCGCTTCGTTGCCCAGGCTTTCGGCATCGGCGAGCAGGTTCGCCAGCGTCGCCCGCGCCAGCTCCTGCTCGGCGCGGCCCTCGATCGGCTGGAAGCCGGGCGCGATCCCCACCTCGGCCGGGAATGCGGCGAGCAGGGCCTGGGCGAAGCTGTGGATGGTCTGGATGCGCAATCCGCCGGGCGCGTCGAGGATCCTGGCGAATAGCCGCCGCGCCCGCTGCATGGTCGGCGGATCATTGGCTTCCCCGAGGTTGATGAGATCGCTTCTCAAATCCTGGTCGCGCATCCGGACCCAGCTCGCGAGGCGCGCATTGATTCGGTTGGCCATCTCCGCGGCGCCGGCCTTGGTGAAGGTCAGGCAGAGGATATGCTCGGGCCGGACTCCCGACAGGAGCAGCCGCAAAACGCGCGCGCTCAGCACCTGGGTCTTGCCGGTGCCGGCCGACGCCGACAGCGCCGCGTGGACGTTCGGGTCCGACGCCCGCGCCTGGTCGCCCTGAAGCTCGGGGAAGGGCTTGAGTCGGGTGCGCATCAACGGCCCGCTTCCCAAGCGGCGGGCGAGGCCATAGAAAGCCCCCGATGAGCGACGACGACAACAAGAAGGACGCGGACGACGCCAGCGAGCAGCGGCGCGCGAAACTCGTCAAGGCCGGGGTCGCGGTCGGCATCGGCTCGGCGGCGATCGTCGCCGCCCTGCTCTACGCGTCGAAGGTCAAGAAGACTCCCGACAAGTCCGGCAAATAGGCTCATTCGCGGCCGTACCATTCCTCGAGCCGCATCAGCTGGTCATAGTCGCCGTACGGAGCGTAGGCCGGGTTCAATTTGGCGGTGAACGGCTCCTCGCCGGTCAGCCATTTGCGCGCCGCGCCGATGAAATGGCTTTCGGCATGGGCGAGGAAGTCGGCGGCGCCCATTTTCTTGTCCGGGCAGACGCGCTTGCCGAAATCGTCGCCATATTTGGTCAGCGACCAATATTCGTGCGCGGCCGGCTCGCCCCGCGCGCCCTCGAACCCGCCGGCGCGGGCGATCAGCCCGAGCAGCCCGACCTGGAGCGCGAACCCGGCGTCGACGGCCTTCTGGGCGGGCGCCTTGCCGGTCTTGTAGTCGATGATCGCCAGGCCGCCGCCGTCGAGCCCGTCGATCCGGTCCGCGGTCCCGTGGACGGTCACGCCGTCGATCAGTGCCTCCCCCCAGATCTCGGCCTTCAGGGGCCGCCTCCCCGCGGCTCGGTTGTCCCGCTCCTGCTGCTCGACCCAGCGGATCGCCTCGATCAGCCGCGGCTGCCACAAGGCGCGCAGCATCGGGTGGATCGCCGCGCCTTCGAGCAGCGCCCGGGCGCGCGGCAGGAGCTTGGCGGGATCGCACTCGTCTTGGGCCAGCCATTGCTCGAGCACCTTGTGCACCGCGGTGCCCTTCCACGCGGCGCTGTGGTCGGCGTCGACCGAATCGAGGCTCCGCAGCCCGAGCATCGCCTGGGCATAGAAAGCGAACGGGTCCGCCTTCAGCCGGTCGACCGCGGTCACCGAGATCCTTCGCGGCCGCTGCTCCATGGGCGGCGACGGCCGCGGGCGGCCCGCCGGCTCGAGCACGCCCGGGTCGTCGAGCGACTCGGCGAGCCGTTCGAGCCTGGTGTCGCGGGCGAGGCCGCCGGTCATCGCCCGAAGCCGCAGCCAGAAGCGCGAGGCGACGGTCGGGGAGCGGCCGTCGCGGCGCGCCCGGGTGACCAGCACGCTCGGAGCTCCGAGCGCGCTGGCGAAATCGTGCGCGGCGAGGCCGGTCCGGAAATCGAGCCCCGGCATTCGGAGATTGGCGCGGATTTTCGGCGCCAGCCACGGGTCGGGCGCCGGAAGCGCCGGCCAGACGCCTTCGTTCAACCCGCCGAGCACCATCAAATCGGCCTGCTGCAGGCGCGCCTCGAGCAGCCCCCAGATGAACACCCGCGGGTGGCCGCCGTAGGGTGGCCGGACCCGCCGCTCGTCGAGCAGCTGGCGGAGCATCGCGACCGCGTCCTCGAAGCTCACGGAAAGCTCCGCGGCCTCGGGCAGCGCCTGGAGCTCGGCGAGCAACTCCGCGGCCATGCGGCCCTCCTGCCCTCGCCAGGCGGCGTCGCCGGCAAGCGAGTCCGCCGACCGCGCCAGCCGCTCCGCGAACGTGGCCAGAGCGATCGGGGCGCCCAGCATCCCGTCGAGCGGAGCGACCAGGCCGCGCACCTTTTTCCACGCCGCGTGGGGACCGAAATGCTCGTCGAGCCCGGCAAGGCCCGCCGCCGGCCGCGGCCCGCGCAGCGCGAGGTCGAGCGCGCGGACGCCGTCCAGCCACGCGAGCCGCTTCTCGCCTTCGCCGCCGACCAGCGGATGCTTGAGCAGCGCCAGCAGCGGCACCGGCGCCAGGTCCTCGGCCGCGGCGGCGGCGATCCCGAGCAGCAGGGTCCCGGCGGCGACTTGCGACAGCGGCTTGCCGGCGCTGTCGTCGGCGACGATCTCCCACCGCTCGAGCAGCGCCGAGACGCGCGCGGCCAGCATCCGGTCGGGAGTGACCAGCGCGGCGGTCCGGCCCGGAGTCTCGATTGCCTCGCGCAGCGCAAGCGCGATCGCCTGGGCCTCGGCGGCCGGATCGGGCAGCTCGGCGGCGCGAACCCCGCTCAGGCGCCGCTCGGCGGGCTTGAGGCCGTTCCACTTGTCGCTGAAGTCGGCGGCGGTCATCGCATTGGCGACCGCGCGCCCGCGGATCGCCCGGGCCGCCGAGCGTCCCGAAGCGCGCCACAGCCGAACCTCGCCGCGCGCGATCCCCATCCGGTCTAGCAGCAGCTTCAGGTGGAACTGGGGATGGCTCTCCTCGCCCCTGCTCTCCTCGTCGGGCCCGAGGGACTCCCACTCCTCGTCGGGCATCACCGAGACGAGGCTGAGCCCCGGCAGCACGACCATCCCCTCGGGCAGATCGGCGACGCAACGCAGCAGGACCGCCACCGCGGGCGCCGCAGTGGTGATTCCGGCGGCGACGGTGAAGCCGTCGGGCGGCGCCCTCCGCCACCGGTCGGCCATCGCCCGGAGCAACCGGTTGCGGCGATCGGCGAGGTCGATCCGGCCGCTCGCCGCAAGCCGAGCCGGCCTGCGCTCGAGGATCGCCCGGAGCCGGTCGAGCGACAGCTGCCAGTGGCCGGCAAGCTCGGGCGCATCGGCGGCCGCATCGGCCAGTCGCGCCGGATCGACATCTTCGATCAGCAGCGTATCGAGCACCCGCGCCAGGTCCGCGGCCAGGCGCGCCGCTTCGCCGGTGCCCGTGCCGTCGCCCGCGACCAGCTGGGTCAAGACCAGCAGGCGCGCCAGCGGGTCGACCGCCGGCGGCACCGGGTCGGACGCGTCCGCCGGGTCGAGCGCCCCGCCGATTCGCTCTTCCAGCTCGGGGTCGCCGATCGGCACCAGGCGCGGCAACACCAGCCCGGAGCCGCTGGCGCGAACGAAGGCTTCGGTGACCGTCCGGACGGCGCGGTTGTTGGGCAGCAGGATTCGCCCGCGCGCAAGATCGAGCGGGCCGCTGCCGAACCGCATCCGCAATCCCGCGACCAGCGAATCGGCGAACGAGCGGTGCGCCGGGATGCTGAAGACCGCCGGGGCCCTCGGCCGCTCGGCGGCGGCGTCAGACATTGGCGAGCATTTGCTCGGTCGCCCGGATCGACTGCGGGTTGCCGACGTCGAACCACAGGCCCTGGTGGACGGCGCCGTAGCAGCGCCCCTCGGCGATCGCCCGGTCCCACAGCACATTGGTCGAGAACGGCCCCTCGGGCGCGTCCCTGAGCAGCGCCTTGGAGACGATC
>DASTZO010000242.1:0-3909 GCA_035764265.1 Sphingomicrobium sp. | reverse complement strand
TCGAAGGTTGGTCGCCGAGATCCGGCCGCCGCGGTCGACGAGCGTGAACTCGAGCGGCTGGCCGTCCGCGAGGTCGGTGAGGCCCGCCTGCTCGACCGCCGAGATGTGAACGAACACGTCCTCGCCGCCGTCATCGCGGACGATGAAGCCGAACCCTTTTTGCGGGTTGAAGAATTTGACCACGCCCTTGCCTTCGCCGACGACCTGGGGAGGCATTCCGCCGCCCGCGCCGCCGCCGCCGCTGCGGAATCCACCGCCGCCACCACCGCCGCCGCCGCCGCGGAATCCACCGCCGCCGCCGCCGCCGCGATCTCCGTAGCCGCCGCCACCGCCGCCGCCGTAGCTGCGGGCGGGAGGACCGCCGCCGAAGCCGCGATCGGCGAAGCCGCCGCGGTCACCTGAACTCTCTTCTGCGAAAATGTCGTCGCGCTTATCTCGCCCACGACCGCCCCGGTCGCCTTTACGCCCTTTATCGAAACCCATGCCCGTCCAAACTTCCTTGTGCCCGTAACAATCAAAAACCAACGCGCTGGGCCCATAGGCGCAACCGGTCGCGGCGCGTCCTGCTCACGCACCGTTCACGCCCTTACAGGAAAAACAGAGCCTTCTCTAGTGACTCAATGGGACTAGGGGTGGCAAGCGCGGCGCAACAGCGACTAGAGTGCCGGAGAGGGTGCGCGCGCACCGGCCGGGAGCATGGGTTGAGGACGATCGAATGACCATCCATCTGCACGAGGAGGATCTGCCGGCCGGAGTGGCGTTCGCCGACGGGCCGATCGCCGTCGACACCGAGGCGATGGGCCTTGTTCCCGGCCGCGACCGGCTGTGCCTGGTCCAATTGTCCGACGGCAAGGGCGACGAGCACCTCGTCCGCTTCGCCCGCGGAAGCGACTATTCGGCGCCCAATCTGAAGGCTCTGCTCGGCGACCCCGACCGGCTCAAGCTGTATCATTTCGCGCGCTTCGACATCGCGGCGATGCGCGCCTACCTCGGGATCGTCGCCGCTCCGGTCTATTGCACCCGCACCGCCTCGCGGCTGGTGCGCACCTACACCGACCGCCACGGGCTCAAGGACCTGGTCAAGGAATTGCTGTGCATCGAGATTTCCAAGCAGCAGCAGACCAGCGACTGGGGCGCCGACGAGCTCAGCGACGCACAGCGCGAATATGCGGCCAGCGACGTTCGCTTCCTCCACCAGCTGAAGGAGAAGCTCGACGAGCGGCTGGTGCGCGAGAACCGGGTCGAGCTCGCCCAGGCCTGCTTCGACTTCCTTCCCCACCGGGCCCTGCTCGACCTCGCCGGCTGGGCCGAGCAGGACGTGTTCGCGCATGACGGGTGAGACGCACCATGCCTGAGGCCCACCATGTCTGAGGCGGCGACCCGTGAGCGGGCGTTCCGCCAGCATTGGGCGGTGCCCGGCAGCAGCCACGACCGGCTGGTGCGCTTCGCCAAGGTCGCCCTGCCGAGCGCGGTCGGGATCCTGATCGCCGTGCTGATGTTCGCCCCGCTCGACAAGGAAGGCGACGCCAGCTTCATCCTCGACAAGAACCAGGTCGACAATGCGCCCGAGCGGATGCGGGTCGAGGCGGCGCGCTACGTCGGCGAGGACAATCGCGGGCAGAAATTCTCGATCGAGGCGGCGTCCGCGATCCAGCGCAGCTCGGACGAGCCCATCGTCGACATCCGCGGGATGATGGCCCGGCTCGGCCTCGCGCAAGGGCCGCTGGTGATCCTCGCCAACGCCGCCCGCTACGACCTCGACGCCCAGAAGGTCGCGGTCAACGGGCCGGTCCGGGTGGTCGGGCCGGACGGCTACCGGCTCGAGACCCGCGACGTCGAGGTCGACCTGAAGCAGCGGCGGCTGGCGAGCTCGGGCCCGGTCTCGGGAGCGATGCGGCTGGGCCAGTTCCGGGCCGCGGGCCTCAGCGCCGACCTCGGCGAGCGCAAGGTGGTGCTCCACCAGGCTCGCTTGAAAATCGTCCAGGGGGCGGTCAGATGATGGCCATGCGCCGGCACGCCCTCCTGTTCGCCGCGGCGGCCGCCCTCGCCGGCGCCGCCGGCCTCGCCCAGTCGCCGGTCTCGGCGCTCAAGGGGCACGACAGCAACGCCCCGATCGACGTCGCCGCCGACCGCATCGAGGTTCAGGACCGCGCCGACCGGGCGATCTTCGCCGGCAACGTGCGGGTCCGCCAGGCATCGCTGTCGCTCGACACCGAGCGGCTGACGGTCGCGTATTCGAGCGGCGGCGGGATCCAGATCCGGCGCCTCGACGCGGCCGGCGGGGTCGTCGTCCGAAGCCCGTCCGAGACCGCGCGCGGCAATTTCGGGATCTACGACCTCGACAAGCGCCTGATCACCCTGGTCGGGGCGGTCCAGCTCAGCCGCGCCGGATCGCGGATCATGGGCTCGCGGCTGGTCATCGACCTGGATTCCGGCCGAGCGGTGATCGACGGCGGAGCGCCCGGGGTCGGCCAGAGCGGCGGCCGGGTGACCGGCCACTTCACGGTTCCGCAGCGGGACCGCTGAGGCCCGGGATGAACGAGGCGGCAACCTTCGCTCGAACGGCGGCCGGGGCGGCGCTTGCCGATGGCGGGCTGGACGTCCGCTCGATCGCCAAGGCCTACGACCGCCGGGCGGTGCTCCACGACGTGTCGCTGGCCGTGTCGCGCGGCGAGGTCGTCGGCCTGCTCGGCCCCAACGGCGCCGGGAAGACGACCTGCTTTTACTCGATCATGGGGCTGGTGAAGCCCGACAGCGGCCGCATCTTCCTCGACGGGCAGGACATCACCGAGCTGCCGATGTACCGCCGGGCGATCCTCGGAATCGGCTATCTGCCGCAGGAAACCTCGATCGTCCGCGGCCTCACCGTCGAGCAGAACATCCTCGCCGTGCTCGAGGTCTCGGAGCCGGACCGGGCCGCGCGCATGGCCCGCCTTGAAAAGCTGCTCGGCGAGTTTGGGCTGACCGATCTGCGCGACTCCCCGGCGCTCGCTCTGTCGGGCGGCGAGCGGCGGCGCTGCGAGATCGCCCGGTCGCTCGCCGCGGACCCGTCGATCATGCTCCTCGACGAGCCGTTCGCGGGCATCGACCCGATCTCGATCTCCGACATCCGCGACCTGGTGCGCGAATTGAAGCAGCGCGGAATCGGCGTTCTGATCACCGACCACAACGTCCGTGAGACGCTCGACATCGTCGACCGCGCCTGCATCATCTACGACGGCCAGGTGCTGTTCCAGGGCACGCCGCAGGCGCTGGTCGCCGACCAGGAGGTCCGCCGGCTCTACCTCGGCGAGAGCTTCGCGCTGTAGGGCACGGCCATGGGGCTCGGCCCGCGCATCGACATCCGCCAATCGCAGTCGCTGGTCCTCACTCCCCAGCTGACCCAGGCGATCAAGCTGCTGCAGCTGAGCAACCTCGAGCTCGAAGCCTTTATCGCCGAGGAAATGGCCAAGAACCCGCTGATCGAGGCGATCGGCGGCGAGGAGGAAGGCGGCGGGGAGGAAGGCGGGGCGCCCGTCGCCGCGCCGGCAATGGCCGATGCCCAGGCGGCGGGCGATGAAGCGCCGCCCGATCCGGGCGCGGACGAATTGATCGCGGCGCTGGGCGCGAGCGACGACCAGCCGCTCGACATTGACTGGCGCGAGCAGGCGCTCGAGACCGACAGCTTCGCCGACGTCGGCGCTTCGGGCGGAGGAAGCGACGAAGGGTTCGACTTCGACCGGCTCGAGGTCGGCGAGGCGTCGCTGAGCGAACATCTGCTTGCCCAGCTGCACGGGCTGCCCGGCCGCGACGGCGAGCTGGCGCGGGCGATCGCCGAGCTGCTCGACGAGACCGGCTATCTCAGCGTTCCTCTTTCAGAAGTCGCCGAAGGCCACGGCGTGTCGCGAGCGGACGCGGAGCGTGCCCTGG
>DASTZO010000241.1:0-2258 GCA_035764265.1 Sphingomicrobium sp. | reverse complement strand
GACAGCGCCCCGCGGCTCCAGCTGTCGACCGAGACAAGGAGGCGCCGCTGCGCGCTCGAGCCGGCGCTCGCCGAGCGGCTGGTGACGCGCTTCTGCACGGCGCTGCTCGGAGCGGCCGCGGACGGCGAGACGGTCGTCGTCCACCTCGACAACGCGAGCGGCCGCTGCCTGCTGTGGGTGCGCCCGCCGCCGGGCCTCGACGCAGCCGCCAACGGCGACCCGGCGAGCGGCGGCTTCAGCCTGCGGCTGGTGCGCGGCCTGGCGCGGATCGCCGGCGGCGACCTGACGATCACCAAGGCGCGCATCACCCTGGCGCTTCCCGAGCTGTGACTTGCGCGGTGGCGATGACTTGCGTGCAAGGGCTGGGCGCCGCTAATCGCTTGCGGGCCGGGCAGGGCCTGTAGCTCAACGGTAGAGCCGGCCGCTCATAACGGCTTGGTTGGGGGTTCGATTCCCTCCGGGCCCACCGGCGCTTTCGATCAAGGTGGTACTTTGATCCAGGAAGGGGCAGGGCGCCCTATCGTATCTCATCTTGCCGCGGTCCAAAGTGCGGCTTTGGCCCGATTGCCGTCCCGGGGATTTACTCCCGTGACGGCTCACCCAAGCGCTGCTAACTGGCCCGAAGCTCGGGGAGTGGCGCAGCCTGGTAGCGCATCTGCTTTGGGAGCAGAGGGTCGCAGGTTCGAATCCTGTCTCCCCGACCATCCGTCCCGACGCCGGCCGGCGGCGCGATCCTGGTTCGAGCTGGCCTTCCTAATTGGAATTTGAAGGCGCGTTGCGGGTGACGTCGACGTCGACATCGACGTCGCCGACCTCGTTTTGGACCTTGTCGGCGGTGCGCTCGACGTCGTTGGCGATGTCCTCGCCGATGTTCTCGGCGGTGTTGGCGACGTCGGCGGCGGCGTTCTCGGCGACGTCCTGGTTATAGGCGACGGTGACCGAATCGTTGGCGTCGTCCTTGGTCACCTGGCAGGCGCCGAGCAGCAGGGCGGGGAGGATGATTGCAGCACGCATTGGCTTTCTCCTTGGTCGGCCGGATCAACGCCGGTCGCGGCGCTTGGGATGCGGCTCGATCCCTCCCGATAGCACGGCGAGCATCGTCGTCCACGCCGCGACGTTTTGCCTGAGGTCGCCGAGGTCGATCTTGTCGAGCGTATCGTCGGGCGTGTGGTGCAGGTCGAAATAATAAGTGCCGTCCTGGTTGAGGGTAACCCCCGGCGCTCCGTCGGCGAGCAACGGGCCGATGTCCGAGCCGCCCGCTTGCTCGAGCGAGCCCGGGACGATGCCGAGCGGCGCGAGCGCCCGCTGCAGCGCCCGGGCTTCGGCCTCGCGCGCCTTGCCGAGCTTGCTGTCGACCTTCCACACCCGCCCGGCGCCGAAATCGCTCTCGGCGATCGCATAATAAGGCTCCTTTTCGTGCCGGGCCCGATAGTCGTTGCCGCCGAACAGCCCGACCTCCTCGGCCCCGAACCAGACGATGCGGATGGTCCGCAACGGCCGCCCGGAGTCCATGATCCGCTTCGCTGCGGCGGCGACGATGCCGCAGCCCGCCGCATCGTCGACCGCGCCGGTGCCGAGGTCCCAGCTGTCGAGATGGCAGGCGACAAGCAGCGGCGCCGCGGCGCGGTCGCGGCCGGGTGCCTCGGCGATCACATTGCCCGACTGGCGGGCGCCGATGGCGCGCGGGGTCATCACCAGCCGAATCCGCACCGGCTTGCCGCGCTTGAGGATCCGCTGGACCTGCTCGGCGTCGGGAATCGACAGCGCCCCGGCCGGGATCGGGGCGACCCCATCGGCGAAGCTCTGCAACCCGGTGTGGGGATTGCGGTGATGGTCGGTGCCGATCGAGCGGACGACGATCGCCGCCGCGCCCTTGCGGCTGGCGACCGTCGGGCCGCGGCTCCTGGGGCCGATGAACGCTCCGTAGCCCGAGCCGTCCTGGGTGCGCGGCATCGCGTGGGAGACGAAGACGATCCTGCCGCGGACCGCCTCGTCCGGAGCCGCCTCGAGCGCCTCGAGGGTGTCGAATCCGACCAGCTCGGCCTCGAGGCCCTCCGGCGGGGTCGCTCCGCTGTTGCCGAGCGCGGTCACCACCAGCGGCTGCGGGAAGGGCGCGGTGATCCACGCTTTCTCCTCGCCGCGCACCCACACCGGCATGTCAAACGTCTCGACGCGGACGTCGGAAAACCCCAGCGACTTGAGCCTGGCCACCGCCCAGGTCCGTGCCCGGGCCTCGGCCTCGGTGCCCGCGAGCCGCG
>DASTZO010000240.1:0-3930 GCA_035764265.1 Sphingomicrobium sp. | reverse complement strand
GAGCAGCATCGCTTCCGCGCGGTCGGTTCGGCCGGTCATGACCAGCGAGGACAGGCTGTTGAGCGTGTTGAACAGGAAATGCGGATTGACCTGGTAGCGCAGCGCCCGGACCTGCGCCGCCCGGGCCGCGCTTTCCGCTTCGGCGACGCGGCGCCGGGCGCCGAGCGCCTCGGCCTGGGCGAGGGTGGCGAGGTAGAAGGCGCTCCAAGCGGCGAAGAAGAACAGCCACACCACCGCCGAGTCCGCCGCGATCCGGAACTGGAGATAGGGGTCGAGCGACGAGATATTGGGCCAGGTGACGGTCAGCGGCGGATGGCCGCCGCGCTCGATCCGCATGGCATTGCCGAGCTCGACCACGCGATACCCCTCGCGCGATACGTAGAGGTGCTCGTCCTGCGGCTTTTCCTGGTAGCGGTCGGCCGCGATCAGGACCGCGGCCTGGCCCCCGGCGGCGATGAACGAGGCCGCGACCGCGACGATCGCTCGGCGGCGGAGGCCGGCGCGGGCCGCGAACAGCTGGATGGCGGCATAGATGGCGGCGGTCAGGACAATCCCCGCGACGATCGTTACCGACTTGTTCTGAAGGACCGTCGCGGGGTCGGCCCCGAGCAGCGCCCGGGCGACCACGGTCAGCGCGTAGAACAGCCAGAAGCCGAGGATCGACTTCAGCGCCAGCGGCCAGTCGGAGAAGCGCCCGCCGTCACCGGCGCGTGAATCCGCTCGCGCGGCCGCCATTTCTGAATGGTTGTTCATCCAAATCTATCTGGCCACCGCGGGTCTCGAAAGCAATCGGCCGTCGGCCGGTTGGCAGAAGCGGGCCGCTCCTCCGTCGAAAGGAGGCGCGCTCCGGAACGGGCTTGGCGCGCCGCTCGTTGAGCCGTGCGAGAGACAGGAGTGACGATGATGAATGGCGAGCAGAAGAGCGACGTGCCGCCGCCGGTGCTTTCGGACGACCCGGAGCGCGAGCTCGAAAAGGAGCTGCGCGACAATCCGCACGACCTCGACAAGAAGGCCGATGTCGGCAGCGACGAGTCCATGGACGCCTCGGACCCGCCGGCCGCGGCCCAGCCCGGACAGAATGACGACCCAGTCCCGTCGTCCGGGTTTCCAGAATAAGTTACACCAACGAAACAAAAACCCCACGCGTTGCAAATAATCAACAGTGGCGGCGTTAAGCGACATCGAGTGAAGATTTCATGTTGCCGCGGGGACTCCCCTCTGATTCAATCTGAACGGGGGGTGGGACCGTGGTTAAGCAAAACGCAACTATAACCGCCGCATGATCCCGCCTAGGCGAAAGGAGTCGGGTTCATGATTACGCGGACGAGTCAGCCGGCGAGCGGGGCGATGCTGATCTCCGAAATGAAGGAGTTCGCGAGCTTCTCGAAGGCGACGCAGCGGTACATTCGCCGCTCGCTCGACGTGGCCTACGGCCGCCGCGACCCGATCGAGTGCTGGGCCCGCGACGAGGGCGAGGCCGCTTCGATCCGCGCCCAGGGCCGGCTCTACAAGCAGCTCGACCACATGCGCCTCCAGGTTCCCGACGACAGCGGCCTCGACATGATCGAGCCGTTCATCGGCATGCTGATCACCGTTTCCGCGTTCGACCTCGGCCAGGACCGGCTGCCGCACTTCGCGTCCTACCGCTTCCTCTACGAGCGCCTGATCGGCGCTTCGGCGCGGCCGTGGCTGCCCTCGGCCTTCTGCTCGGCCGCGGCGCTTCCGCATCTCCACCCCGACCGCCGGCGGGTCCTGCTGCAGTCGATCAGCGAGAGCGCGGCGACCGCGCCGGGCTGGTCGAACCGCGAGCCGGTGTTCTGGCCCGAGTGGGTCGAGAAGGTCGACGTCATCGCGGCCGCTTAAGCCGCGGCCTTCACCGACGGGAAAATCTGCGCCAACTGCCTGAGGCTGTCCTCGGCGCTTTTGTGATGGACGAAGACGACGCCCTCGCGCTCGTAGGACGCGCGGTGGTTTTCGCGGTCGTCGACCAGCACGTCGCCGGGCTTCATGTGCTTGTGCTTGTCGCGCGCCATGCAGGTGATGATCGGCACTCCGGGGAAATGCTCGGCCGCCCATCTGACCTTCTGCGGGGCCGCCCAATTGCCGAGCGGAAGGCCGGTGAGGATGGTCGGCTTCAGATGCTCGACCGCGTCGAACAGCCGCCGCGCGTCGGGCATCTCGGGCAGAGTCCCGTAGAAATTGCGGGCGGTCGCGATCCGCCGCCAGAACTCGCGCCGGCCGTGGCGCGCCTCGAACTCGGCCGGGGTCATCCCGAGCAGCGCCTGGGCTCCGGAATCGAAGTCGGCGAGCACTCCGTCGGCATCGAGGAACAGGCGCGGTTGAGGTCCCGGCATCTCAAAAGCGCGCCGGCTCGAGCTCGACCGGGATCGGGGCGCCGATCGGCTCCCAGCCCAGGTCACGGAGCACGTCGTTGCTCTCGCGCGCCTTGCGGCCCGGCCCCAGCGACCAGGTGATGTGGTAGGTCGAGCCGTCGGGGCGGTCGGTGGTCCCGTCGAGCTCGACCACCAGGCATTCGAGGCTCTTGCCGTCGTCGGCGCGGCCGATGATCCGGGCGTCGGGCTTGCGCGGCAGCGGCGTCTCGGGGGTCGCTCCAAGGCGCAGGGTCACATGGTCGGCGATCACCTCGGCGTAGCGCGGCGGAAAGCGCTCGAGCAGGGCGTCGCGCTCGTCGCTCGGCAGCTTCCAGCCGGTAACGGTGCCGGGTTTCGCCATGCCGCAGGGACGCGGAAGCCGGCTATGAGTTCCTTTGCCCGAGCCGCTCGACCAGCTCGGCCGCGAATTCGCTCAACGAGTCGTCGCGCGCGCCCATGATGACGATCCGGTCGCCGTCGCGCGCCTCGGCGAGCAGGGCCTCGCCGATCGCCGAGCGCTCGGGGATGTGCTCGGCGTGGCGATCCTGGGCGCGGACCGCTTCGGCGAGCCAGTCGGACCCGCGCCTCCGCTCGACGGTGCCGCCGTGATAGACCGGGTCGGGCAGGTAAAGGCGGTCGCCGGGCGCCATCCCGCGGGCGAAACTGTGGGCCAGTTCCTCGCCCATCTTGACCAGCGGCCCGAAGCCGTGCGGCTGGAACAGGATCAGCAGGCGGCCCGGCTGGGCGCGCAGGGTCGCCAGGGTCGCGTCGATCTTGTCCGGGTTGTGGGCGAAATCGTCGATCACCGTGACTCCGGCCGCGCTGCCGACCTTTTCGAGCCGCCTCGTCAGGCCCTCGAACCGGGCCAGCGCCGCGGCCCCCTCGGCGAGCGGGACTCCGAGCGCGCGTGCCGCGGCCAGCGCGGCGAGCGCGTTGGACGCATTGTGGCGGCCGGGGATCGCGAGCCGCACCTCGTGGCGCTCGCCCTCGGCCTCGACCGCGAAGGTGACGCCGTCGGGGAGCAGCTCGAGCTGCTTGCCCATCAGGCCCGCGCCCGGGCTGTCGAAGCCGTAGCCGACGCATTTTTCGCCGGGGACGACGTCCGCGAGGGCCCGGGTCTCCGGGTCGTCGAGGTTCAGGACGGATTTCCGCGCACGCAACAGGAAGGCGGCGAACAGCGAGCGCAGCTCGGCCATCTCCTTGTGGTCGAGGCTGATGTTGGTCAGCACCGCGACCTCCGGCTTGTAGAGGCCGATCGAGCCGTCGCTTTCGTCGACCTCGCTGACGAACAGCTCGGGGTCGCCGACCAGCGCGCTCGCGAACGGCGCGGAGGGCGTGACGAAATTCTTCATCACCGCGCCATTCATGACCGTCGGCTGGCGGTGGCAGGCATGAAGGATCCAGCCGATCATCCCGGTCACTGTCGACTTGCCGCTGGTGCCGCCGACGGCGACGCTGCGCTGCGCGGCGTTGAGCAGCCGGGCGAGAAATTGCGGCCGGGTCAGGTGGGTGAGCCCGAGCTCGCGCGCGCGGACGACGTCGGGGACCGTGTCCTCGA
>DASTZO010000239.1:0-2793 GCA_035764265.1 Sphingomicrobium sp. | reverse complement strand
CGTGCCTCGGCCACACCCGTTGCCCCGGCGAAGGCCCGGGCCTCGGCCAGAGTCTGCACTTCCGGCCCGAGATCCCGGCCTTCGCCGGGATGACGATGATCGAGGTCGCTCGTCCACATCACCGGCGCCGCCGCCTGCTCGTGCGCCGCGCTCCGGTGCCCGGCCTCGTCGAGCGCGCGGCGAAGCCCGCCGACGATCAGCCCGCGCACCGCCGACGGGTCGCGGAAGCGGACTTCGGTCTTGGCCGGGTGGACGTTGACGTCGACGTCCTCGAGCGGGACCTGGAGGAACAGCGCGGCGACCGGGTGGCGGTCGCGGGCGATCAGGTCGCGGTAGGCGGCGCGCAACGCCCCGACCAGCAGCCGGTCCTTCACCGGCCGCGAATTGACGAACAGGAACTGCTGGTCGGCCAGGCCGCGGTTGAAGGTCGGCAGGCTGACGACCCCGGTCAGGCCGAGCCCGTCGCGCGCGCAATCGACGCCGATGCCGTGGCGGTCGAGCTCGTGGCTGAGCAATTCGGCGACCCGCGCCGGGGCCGACGCCGGCTGCAGCGACAGCACCCGCCGGCCGTCATGCTCGAGGCTGAAGGCGACGTCGGACCGCGCCATCGCCAGCCGCTTCACGGCATCGAGGCAGGCGGCATATTCGGCGCGCGGGCTGCGCAGGAACTTGCGCCGCGCCGGCACCCGGGCGAACAGGCCCTCGACCCGGATCCGGGTCCCCGGCGGAAGCGCGGCCGGCCCCTCGCCCACCCGAGCGCCATGGTCGATTTCGATCCGCCAGCCGCCCCCCTGCGCGTCGGCGCCGCCCCGCTCGCGGCTTTCGAGCGTCAGCCGCGACACGCTGGCGATCGACGGCAGCGCCTCGCCGCGGAAGCCGAAGCTGGTCACCCGGTCGATCGCCCCGTCGGGCAGCTTGGAGGTCGCGTGGCGCTCGAGCGCCAGGGCCATCTCGGCGGGCGGCATGCCGCTGCCGTCGTCGACCACGTCGATCAGGTCGGTCCCCCCGCCCGCGAGCCGGACGGCGACCGTCCGCGCGCCCGCGTCGAGCGCATTCTCGACCAGCTCCTTGAGGGCGCTCGCCGGCCGCTCGACCACCTCGCCCGCGGCGATTCGGTCGATCAGCTCGGACGGCAGTCTCGTTATTGACATGTTAAGGGTCCTAGCCCAATCGAAGTCACTCCGCGAAGCGCTGATTTTCTCCGGAATTTACAGGGTTTTCACGGCGAGGGGTTTATCAATTCGTGAATCGGGTTGGCGGCGGCGTTAACCTTCGAATCGCGGACCGAACGAGAGACACTGACGGATGTTCTGGGCGCGCTGGTTCAAATGGATGTCGCACGACATGGCGATCGATCTCGGCACCGCCAACACGCTCGTCTATGTGCGCGGCCGAGGCATCGTCCTCAACGAGCCGTCGGTGGTCGCGATCGAGACGATCAACGGCGTCAAGCGGGTCAAGGCCGTCGGCGAGGACGCCAAGCTGATGATGGGCAAGACGCCCGACCAGATCGAGGCCATCCGCCCGCTTCGCGACGGGGTCATCGCCGACATCGACGTCGCCGAGCAGATGATCAAGCACTTCATCCACAAGGTGCACGGCGGCAAGATGCGCGCCTGGCGCTTCCCCGAGATCGTCATCTGCGTCCCATCCGGGTCGACCTCGGTCGAACGGCGCGCGATCCGCGACGCGGCCTCGAACGCCGGCGCCAGCTCGGTCTATCTGATCGAGGAGCCGATGGCCGCCGCGATCGGCGCCGACATGCCGGTCACCGAGCCGATTGGATCGATGGTCGTCGACATCGGCGGCGGCACCACCGAGGTCGCGGTGCTGAGCCTTCGCGGCCTCGCCTACACGACTTCGGTGCGGGTCGGCGGCGACAAGATGGACGAAGCGATCAGCTCCTACGTCCGGCGCAACCACAACCTCCTGATCGGCGAGGCGACCGCCGAGCGGATCAAGAAGGAGGTCGGCATCGCCAAGCCGCCGGTCGACGGGATCGGCAAGACCGTCCACATCAAGGGCCGCGACCTGGTCAACGGAGTTCCCAAGGAAATCTCGATTAACCAGGGGCAGATCGCCGAGGCCCTGTCGGAGCCGGTCGGGACGATCGTCGAGGGAGTCCGGATCGCGCTCGAGAACACGGCGCCCGAGCTCGCCGCCGACATTTGCGACCAGGGCATCGTGCTGACCGGCGGCGGAGCGTTGCTCCAGGGGCTCGACGAGGTGCTTCGCGACGAAACCGGGCTGCCGGTGACGGTGGCCGAGGATCCGCTCACTTGCGTCGCGCTCGGCACCGGCCGCGCGCTCGAGGAAGAGCAGTTCCGCGGCGTGCTGCAAACCGCCTGACGGAAGGCTGAGCGTTGGCGCCCCCGCGCCCCGGTTGGTCGAGACGGGCGCAGTACGGGCTGTTCTTCGGCTTCCTCGCGGTCATTGCCGGCCTGATCGTCGGCGTCTTCCTGCTGGCGCTGTCGCTGATCGCTCCGAAGACCTTCCAGACCGTCCGCGGCGCCGCGCTCGATGCGACCGCCCCGGTCAGCATGGCCCTCCATGAAGTCACCGCGACCGCCGAGGGGCTGGTCAGCGGCGCCGGCAATTACTGGGACGCGGCGCACCAGAACTCGAAGCTCAAGCGCGAGCGCCAGGCGATGCTCCGGCGGATGATCGAGGCCAAGGCGATCCTCCAGGAGAACCGCCAGCTGAAGGCCGCGCTGCAGCTTCGCGAGCGCAACCGGGAGGCGGTCGCCGCCGGCCGGATCGTCGGCTCGTCGCTGAGCAGCCCGCGGCGCTACG
>DASTZO010000238.1:0-2128 GCA_035764265.1 Sphingomicrobium sp. | reverse complement strand
GGCTCTCGCCGTCTCTCGACATAGCGCCGGCGTCGCGCTTTGCGCGTCGGCGGCACTATGCTCGGCGGCTCTAGCGCACCCTGGGCCCGCCGAAGGGGAGCGGCGGGGGCGGGCGGCGGTCGCGGCGGGGCAATTGCGCCTGGTAGGCGACGCCGCAATGCTCGACGCAATAGGGGAAGCCCGGGTTGGCGGGAGCGCCGCAGAAATGGAAGTCGGGCTCGCCCGGATGGCCCAGCGGCCATTTGCAGATGCGGTCGTTCAGATCGAGCAGGCTGGTCTTGTCGGCGACCTCGGCGCTCGGCTTGGCGGGCACCAGCCGGCGCGGCGGGGCCGGCGGAATCGGCGCCTGGGTGTCGCCGGGCCCCTGGCGAACGAAGCCGCCGGGCCCGATCGAGCGATACTGGATTCCCTCCGGCTGCACGCGCTGCGGAGTGCGGGCCGGGGCGGCGGAGGTGGCGCCGTCCTCGGGCGCCGGATGGGCGCGCCGGGCCGAAGCGTCGGCTCGCGCCGGCCTGGCCGCCGAGGCCGCCGGCTTTTTTTCTTTCTCGTCGCCCGGCTTGACCGGCGACGGGCGCGCGTCGAGCCCGAGGCGGTGCGCCTTGTCGATCACGGCGTTGCGGCTGACCCCGCCGAGCTCGTCGGCGATCTGGCTCGCGGTCGCGCCATCGGCCCACATCTTCTTGAGCCGCTCGATGCGCTCGTCGGTCCAGGACATGCAATTTCTACTCCAGTGCGGTCGAACGCCCCAGCTTGCGGCGGGTGCCGCCAGCCGATAGGCGAGCGACCGGTGAACGGCCAGCCCCAGAATACCCAGGCTCATGGCGACCAGCCTCCGCCGTGGCTTCAGAGCGAGCCCGGCGCGCCGGTCTTGAGCGGCGTCAACTGGGTCGGCCTCAAGACCCTCTATATCAAGGAGGTGCGGCGCTTCTTCAAGGTGCACATGCAGACCGTGTGGGCGCCGGCGATCACGACCCTGCTGTACCTGGTCATCTTCACCGTCGCTCTGGGGGGCAGCGGCCGGACCGTGATGGGGGTCCGCTTCGCCGACTTCCTGGCGCCCGGGCTGATCGTCATGGCGATGCTCCAGAACGCCTTCGCCAACGCCAGCTTCTCGCTTCTGGTCGGCAAGATGCAGGGCAATATCGTCGATTACCTGCTGCCGCCGCTGTCGGTGGGGGAGCTGATCGCCGGGCTGGTCGGGGCCGCGGTCACCCGCGCGTTCCTGGTCGGCTTTGCGGTGTGGCTGGCGATGCTCGCCTGGCCCGACGTGTCGGTCGCCGTCCGCGAGCCCTTGTGGCTGCTGTGGTTCGCCCTGATGGGCTCGCTGATGCTCTCGTTCCTCGGCCTCATGACGTCGATCTGGGCCGACAAGTTCGACCATGCGGCGGCGGTCACCAACTTCGTCGTCACGCCCTTGTCGCTGCTGTCCGGGACCTTCTACTCGGTCGAGCAATTGTCGCCGGCGTTCCAGGCGGTCAGCCACGCCAACCCGTTCTTCTACGTGATTTCGGGCTTCCGCTACGGCTTCCTGGGCGTAGCCGATTCGCCGCTGTGGGTCGGCAGCGCCGTGCTCCTGCTTCTCAACATCGCTCTGTGGGCGGCCTGCTATGCGCTCCTCAAGAGCGGCTGGAAGATCAAGAATTGAGCCGTTCCTGGAACTGGATCCTAACGAAGCTCACCCATATCGACCGCGGTCGGCGGTGGGGCGGCGGCCCGCAAAAAGCGGACGCTGCAGCGGTTTCCTGGCCGATCTTTTTCATTGGGAAAACAATGGGATGCGGCGCCAGCTCAAGCGGAGAACGGCGGCGGGCAGGCGGCCCGCCCTTCGACCAAGCTCAGGACAGGCCCCTCGACGCGCTCGGGACAGGCAGGTGGAGGATCGACAATCTCAAAGAGCAGCCCAGCCGGGCGAGTCGGGACTGTCTCACACTCTGCGGCCTGTAGGACAGGGAAATTTGCGCGGCGGTTCGCCGTTGCAATTGGTGCATTTAGTAAACTGTCACCGTAATCGGGCAGCCGTGCGTGGTGGCTGCGCGGGGGATTATGGTGGGGTGATTGCGGGCGCGCAACCAAAGGTTGGCGCTTCGACGGAGTGGAAGGCGTCGTTTACCGCAGGATCATGCCCCAC
>DASTZO010000237.1:0-2972 GCA_035764265.1 Sphingomicrobium sp. | reverse complement strand
CGGCGAACTCGTCGCCGCCGAGGCGCGCGACGATCGCTTCGTCGCCGACCGCTTCGACCAGGCGACGGGCGACCGTGCACAGCAACTCGTCCCCGGTGGCGTGGCCGAACGTGTCGTTGATCGGCTTGAAGCGGTCGAGATCGACGATGGCCACCGTGAACCGGCCCGGCCGGTCTTTCCTCTTGAGCTCCGAGTCGATCGCGGCGACGAAGGCGCGCCGGTTGGGTAGGCCGGTCAGGAAGTCGGTGGTCGCCGCCTGGTTCGCTTCCCGACGGGCGTTCTCGGCGCGCTCCTGGGCGCTGGCGATGGTCGCTCTCGACCGGATCAGGTCGGTGAAGTGCCGGTTGTGCACGTTGAGCAGGCGCAGGATGAGCAGCGCGACGATCGAAAGGCTAAGGGCGCCGCCGACGAACTGGGTGTCGTCCGAAAGCAGGGCTTCGCCCGCGAGCGGAAAGGCCAGGACCAGCAGCGGAAGCCGAGCCGCGGCCGGGAAGCTGCTCAAGCCGTAGGCCGCACCGATCGCGGTCATGCTTCCGAACAGGAGCACCGCCAACCGCGTGTCGGGGCCTTGCTGGAGGAGCTGCAGGCACCAGATGCAGATCGCCGAACAGATGATCGCCGCGGTCCACAAGGTCTGCCTCAGGCGCCGGAGCATGACCTCGTGGACACGCTTTTGGGCGCCTGGAGCCACTGTCCCATGCGGACCAGCGCGCAAACCGCGACGAAGGTCGGCGGGTTGAATCCCAAGGTTACGGCGCCGGTTGCGGCGAGCTGCAGGCCGAACAGGTTGATCAGCGCCAGCAGGTAGATGATCGGGATTTGCCGCCGAAGCGCCGCGAAGCGCTCTTCGACGATCGCCCGGCCGGTCGGAGTCCCGATTTCACCCGCGTCGAAATAGGTCCGCCACAACGCGTTCGTCCGAGCCATTGCCGCTTTTTGAAGCGATTAGCTTAAGACCGCGTTGACGCGCTCCCCGGCCGGCAATGGCGGCGCTCGCGCAGCCTCGGTCACGCGCCTGGCCGAGCGGTTCCTCGGGGCTCGGGCGCGGGCTGCACGCGGGTCCTAGCGCCACGGCCTGCGGCTGCGTTAACTATTCATGCCGTTGATATTCCGATAATTTATGGCAGCCTTCGAAATCGGGTCGATGGGGCCCGAGTCGCAGCGGCGCTCGCTGCACCGGTTCGGGGGTGAACCATGGCTTACAGCGGCGTGTATGTGTTCGGCGACAGCCTGGTCGATGCCGGCAATGCTCTCAAGCTTGCCGAATGGTACGGCGACCTCACCTTCAGCGACCTGCCCGACGGCGCCCCGACCGAAGAGGAGGGCTATTTCGAGGGCCGCTTTTCCAACGGCTACACGTTCGCCGACCTGCTCGCCAACAAGGCGATCGGAACGATCACCGAGCCGGTCTTCCCCTACGGCTACGAGGACCCGTGGCTGGGAATCCCGATCTCGCCCTGGTCGTCGGACCCCAACGGCAACAACCTCAATTTCGCCTATGGCGGAGCGCAGATCCGCCAGGGCGACGAAGTCGTCCCCGACCTCGACGGGCAGACCGACACCTTCCGCGACGCGGTCGACGGCGACGCCGACCCTAATGCCCTCTACCTAATCGCCATCGGCGGCAACGACGTGCGCAACCTGGCGCCCAGCGGCGGCGACCCGGTCTCGCCGGCGGACGGCTATGCGGCGCTCGACAAGGCGGCCGAGAAGTATCTCACCGAGTTGAGCCAGCTGGTCGCCATGGGCGCCCGGCACATCGTCATCACCGGCGTTCCGGACGTCGGCCTGATCCCGAGGTACGACCGCGACGGCAACCTCGTCCTCGATGCGGCCGAGCTGCTGCGCAGCGAAGCGGCGACCGATTTCTCGATCTATCTCGACACCTTGATCCGAACCGAGGTGGTGCCGGCGCTGCAGGCGCTCGGCGCGACCGTCACCTACGTGCCGCTGATGGATTATGTCGATTCGTCGGGGAACCTCGTCACCGGCGCCCTCAACGCCAACCTCGCCACCATCGCCGCGCTCCACGGGCTGACCGCGGACGAGCTGTCGGACAACCTGCTGCAGCACCAGGACCTGCTGTTCTTCGACCAGATCCACCCCAACGCCCAGGCCAATGCGCTGCTCGGCGCCTACATGCACGCCCAGCTGACCGGCACTGCGTGGGTCGAGACGCTGCCGCTGACCGGCGCCGAGGTCGATTACCGGATGAGTGGGAGCATCGCCTCGCCCGGCGAGGTCGACAAGCTCGTCGTCGCGCTGGTCGCCGGCACCACCTACACCCTCGACCTGCTCGGAATGAGCTCGCTCGGCATTTCCGGAAGCCTCGCCGACCCGGCGCTGCGGCTGCTCGGGCCGAGCGGCACGCTGTTCGGATCGAACGCCGACGACGGCGCCGGCTTCGACTCGACCCTGACCTTCACCGCCGCGACGACCGGCAATTACACCATCGAGATTCTCGGCACCGGCACTCCGACCGGCAGCTATGTGCTTCAGGCGGCGGTGATCGGCGGGGCGGCGACGCTCGCCGGCAACACCTACACGGTCAGCAACGCGGCGACGGTGGTGCTCGAGGGCGCCGGCGGGATCGGCCAGGACGTCGTCAAGGCGAGCGTCAGCTACGCCTTGAGCGAGGGCAGCGAGATCGAGGTGCTCCGGACCACCCACGACAAGGGCAAGACGGCGATCAACCTGACCGGCAACGAGTTCGACCAGACCATCGTCGGCAATTCGGCGGCCAATGTCCTCGAGGGCAAGGCCGGCGCCGACGTGCTGGTCGGCGGCGCGGGCAAGGACGTGTTCGTGCTCAGCAACGCCGCGGTGACCGATCCCGGCGCGGCCAACATCGACACGATCTCCGACTATGCGGCCGGCGACGTCGTCGACGTCACCCAGATCCTGAGCGTCGCGGCGGGCACCGACGTCCTGGCCGGCGGCTTTCTGCGGGTGACGACCGGCGGGCTCGTCCA
>DASTZO010000236.1:0-2888 GCA_035764265.1 Sphingomicrobium sp. | reverse complement strand
AGGTCCGGGCGAACGCCGAGGCGCGGCGAGTGCTCCGCGACGGCGGCCGCTACATGCTGGTCATCTGGGACCGGGTCGAGCGCAACCTGGCGACCAGGGCCGCCGGCGAAGCGGTCGCGCACTTGTTTCCCGACGATGCGGCGAGCTTCTACGAGCGCATCCCGTTCCGCTACCACGATCCCGCGGTCATCGGGCACGACCTGCTCGCCGCGGGGTTCGACGACATCGAGTTCGAGACCGTCGAGCTCAGAAGCCGCGCCCCTTCCGCCGCCGCGGCCGCGAAGGGCCTGTGCCAGGGCAGCCCGATGCGCACCGAGATCGAGAAGCAGGGCCCGGACGCGCTCGAGCGCGCGACCGCCGCCGCCGAGCAGGCGCTGCGGCGTTTCGAAGGCCCGGACGGGCTCGACGCGCCGATGTCGGCGCACATCGTGACGGCGACTAGATGATCCCGGCGAGCGGGCTGCTGGGATCGGCGTAGCGGCGCTTGGGCATGCGCCCGGCGAGGTAGGCGAGCCGCCCGGCCTCGACCGCGGCCTTCATCGCCCGGGCCATCAGCACCGGGTCCTTGGCCTCGGCGATCGCGGTGTTCATCAGCACCCCGTCGCAGCCCAGCTCCATCGCCACCGCCGCGTCGCTCGCCGTCCCGACTCCGGCATCGACCAGCACCGGAACGTTCGCGCCTTCGACGATCAGCCGGATGGTGACCAGGTTCTGCAGGCCGAGGCCCGAGCCGATCGGTGCGCCCAGCGGCATGATCGCCACCGCGCCGGCGTCCTCGAGCCGCCTCGCGGCGATCGGGTCGTCGGCGCAATAGACCATCGGCTCGAAGCCCTCCTTGGCGAGGATCTCGGTGGCGCGCAAAGTCTCGACCATGTCGGGGTAGAGGGTCTTCGCCTCACCGAGCACCTCGAGCTTGACCAGCGTCCAGCCGCCGGCCTCGCGCGCCAGGCGCAGCGTGCGCACCGCTTCCTCGCCGGTGAAGCAGCCGGCGGTGTTGGGCAGATAGGTGACGCGCCTGGGGTCGATGAAGTCGGTCAGCATCGGCTGCTTCGGGTCGGCGATGTTGACCCGCCGCACCGCGACCGTGACGATCTCCGCCCCCGACGCCTCGACCGCGGCGGCATTCTCCTCGAAGCTCTTGTACTTGCCGGTGCCGACGATCAGCCGCGAGGTGAAGGTCCGGCCGGCGACCGTCCAGCTGTCGGTGTCGATGCTCGGGCGGGCGGTCACTCAGCCCCCCCCGACGAAATGGACCACCTCGAACCGGTCGCCGTCCTCGACCGGCACGTCGGCGAGAGTCGAGCGCGGCACGACCTCGAGGTTGCGCTCGACCGCGACCCGACGCGGGTCGAGGCCGAGCCCGCGCAGCATCTCCGCGATGCTGACCCCGGCGGGCACCCGCCGCTCCTCGCCATTGACTCGGATCGCGAGGCTCTGTTGGGCATCGATGGTCATTGACAAAGCGCAGATAGGAAGCTCCACGGCCAAGCGCAAACGACTGGCCAGAATTAACAGGGGACCGCTGCAATGGCCGAATCCGGCAAACCCGTCCCGAGCTCCGCCAAAGGGGACGAGGCCAAGGAGCGATCGATGCGCATCGACTCCAGGCTGGTGCAGGAGCTCGCCGAGTTGCTGACCGCCAACGGGCTGACCGAGATCGAGGTCGCCGACGGCGAGCGCCGAATCAGGGTCGGCCGCGGCCACGCGCCGGCGGTCGCCCCGCCGGCGGCGGCTCAAGCACCCGCGGCGTCCGCGGTCGCCGGGAAGCAACCGGTCGCCAAGCCGGCCGAAGAGGTCAGCGGCGAGACCGTCAAGTCGCCGATGGTCGGCACCGCCTTCCTGTCGCCCGAGCCCGGTGCCGAGCCGTTCATCAAGGTCGGCGAGCCGGTCAAGGCGGGCGACACCTTGCTGATCATCGAGGCGATGAAGGTCATGAACCCGATCACCGCGCCGAGCGGCGGGGTGGTCAAGAAGGTCCTCGTCGCCGACGCCCAGCCCGTGGAGTTCGATCAGCCTCTGGTCGTGCTCGGTTAAGCGATGCCGATCCAGAAACTGCTGATTGCCAACCGCGGCGAGATCGCGCTCAGGATCCACCGCGCATGCCACGAGATGGGCATCCGAACCGTCGCCGTGCACTCGACCGCGGACGCCGACGCGATGCACGTCCGCCTCGCCGACGAGACCGTCTGCATCGGACCGCCGCCGGCGACCGAATCCTACCTCAACATCCCCAATATCATTTCGGCGGCCGAGATCGTCCACGCCGACGCGATCCACCCCGGTTACGGCTTCCTCTCCGAAAACGCGCAGTTCGCCGAGATCGTCGAGAGCCACGACATCACCTGGGTCGGCCCGAAGCCCGAACATATCCGCACGATGGGCGACAAGATCGAGGCGAAGCGCACCGCCGCGAAGCTCGGCCTTCCGCTCGTCCCCGGCTCCGACGGTCCGCTCGAGGACATCGCCGAGGCTAAGAGCCTTGCGAACGAGATCGGCTATCCAGTCCTGATCAAGGCGGCCTCGGGCGGCGGCGGCCGCGGCATGAAGGTCGTGCCCGAAGAAGAGCAGTTCGAAAGCCTGATGAGCCAGGCCGCGTCGGAAGCGCGCGCCGCCTTCGGCGACGACACCGTCTACATGGAAAAATATCTCGGCGATCCCCGCCACATCGAGTTCCAGGTGTTCGGCGACGGCAAAGGCCAGGCGATCCACCTCGGCGAGCGCGACTGCTCGTTGCAGCGCCGCCACCAGAAGGTGCTGGAGGAAGCACCCTCCCCCGCGCTCACCCAGAAGCAGCGTGACAGGATGGGCGCGCTGGTCGCCGATGCGATGGCGGAGATGGGCTATCGCGGCGCGGGAACGATCGAGTTCCTCTACGAGAACGGCGAATT
>DASTZO010000235.1:0-3853 GCA_035764265.1 Sphingomicrobium sp. | reverse complement strand
CAGCACCGGCGGCGCCCCGCGGCGGCCCGCGACCAGCTCGGCGTGGGCGAGCACCAAGCCGAGCAGCAGCGCCTTCTGCTCGCCGGTCGAGCTTTGCGCGGCGGGCATGGCCTTGGCGCGGTGGGTGACGGCGAGGTCCTGCCGGTGCGGGCCGACGGTCGCCCGGCCGGCGGCGGCGTCGCGGGCGCGGCTGGATTTCAGGCCCGCGGCGAGGTCGCCCTGCGCCCAGCCTTCTAGGGCAAGCTTGGCGACCGCGAAGTCGCCGGCGGGAGCGTCGGCGAGGCGCTCGTCGAGCGCCTCCACCGTCCGCGCCCGAGCCGAAGCGATTGCAGCGCCGTGCTCGGCCATCCCCGCCTCGAGCGCGGCGAGCCACGCCGGGTCGGCGCCTTCCGGCTCGGCGAGCAATTTGTTGCGCGCCCGCATCGCCGCCTCGTAGCGCGCGCTGTGGTGGGCGTGGGCGGGCTCGAGCGCCAGCACCAGCCGGTCGAGGAAGCGGCGGCGGGCGCCGGCACTGTCGGCGAACAGCCGGTCCATCGCCGGGGTCAGCCACAGCACCGCCAGCCACTCGCTCAGCGAGTTGACCGCCGCCGAAGCGCCGTTGATCCGCACCTGCCGCCGCTCGGGCGCGGCGGCCAGCGCGCCGGTGCCGATGTCGGTCTCGCCCAAGCGCGCCGCGACGCTGAACCCGCCGGGCCCGCCGCTCCGCGCCATTTCCGGGAGCGCCGCCCCGCGCAGCCCGCGACCCGGAGTCAGCAGCGACACCGCCTCGAGCATGTTGGTCTTGCCGGCGCCATTGTCGCCCGACAGCAGAACGAACCCCGGCCCCGGCTCGATCAGCGCCGCCGCGTAGGAGCGGAAATCGGTCAAAGCGAGGCGGGTGACGTGCACAATTCTACGTCATTGCGAGGAGCGGAGCGGCGAAGCAATCCAGCCGACGCGAAAGTGGATTGCCGCGCTCCGCTCGCAATGACGAATGCTTGGCCGGCTTACTGCTCGCGGCGGGTCACACCCGCATCGGCATCAGCACGTAGAGCGCGTTCGACTTGTCGTTCTCGCGCAGCAGAGTCGGAGCGGCGGCGTCGGCGAGATGGACCTCGACGCTGTCGCCCTCGATCTCGTGGAGGATGTCCATCAGATAACGCGCGTTGAAGCCGATCTCGAGCCCGTCCGAGCCGTAGTCGGCCGGCAGCTCCTCGGTCGCGAGGCCGTTCTCGGGGCTGGTCACCGACAGCGTCACCTTGTCGCGGTCGAGGCTCATCTTGACCGCGCGGGTCTTTTCCGACGCGATGGTCGAAACCCGGTCGACGCCCTGCATGAAGCTCTTCGGGTCGAGCTTCAGAAGCTTGTCGTTGGCGGTCGGGATCACCCGATTGTAGTCGGGGAAGGTGCCGTCGATCAGCTTGCTGGTGAGGACCGCGCTGCCAAGCCCGAAGCGGACCTTGGTCGGCGACAGGGACACCTCGACCGTGCCCTCGACCTCGTCGAGCAGCTTGCGCAACTCGGCGACGCATTTGCGGGGGATGATCACGTCCGGCATGCCTTCGGCGCCGTCGGGCTTGGGCACGGTGACGCGCGCGAGCCGGTGGCCGTCGGTCGCCGCGGCCTTCAACTGGTCGTCGGCGACATGGAGGAAGATGCCCATCAGATAGTAGCGCGTCTCCTCGGTCGAGATCGCGAACCTCGTCTTGTCGATCACCTGGCGAAGGGTCGCGGCGGGAAGCTCGAAGCGGGTCGGCAGCTCGCCTTCGGCGATCACCGGGAAATCGTCGCGCGGCAGGGTCGACAGGTTGAAACGCGAGCGGCCCGAGTTGACCTGCATCTTGCCCTCGGCCGCGGACAATTCGACCTGGCTGCCCTCGGGAAGCTTGCGGACGATGTCAAACAATGTGTGGGCGGAGACGGTGGTCGCTCCGGCCTGGGCGACGTTGGCGGCGACGCTCTCGTCGACCTGCAGGTCGAGGTCGGTCGCCATCAGCCGGATCGAGCCGTCGTCATTGGCCTCGACCAGCACGTTCGACAGGATCGGGATGGTGTTGCGGCGCTCGACCACCGACTGGACGTGGCTCAGGCTCTTGAGCAGCGTCGCCCGTTCAATCGTCGCCTTCATCGTCCCGTCCCTAGCCCCGTTCAGCGCGTCGCCCGCTTTATAGCGAGCGTTGACGCCCTTGCCAGAGGGAAAGGGCGCCAGCCGGAAAGGAGGCTCAGGCCTCGCCTTGCTGCGAGGGCACCAGCACCGTGTCGATATGGTGGACGACGCCGTTCGAATGCTTGTCGTCGGCCTTGGTCACGGTCGCCTTGGTGCCCGCGGAATCGGTCAGCACGATCTTGTCGCCGTCGCGCGTCGCGGTCAGCGTCCCGCCGCCCATCGTGGCGAGGATCGCCTTGCCCTTGCCGTTGTCGATTGCCTTGCCGATGTCGTCGGCGAGTATCGTTCCGGGCAGGATGTGGTTGGTGAGGACGCCGGTCAGCTGGGCGCGCGATTCGGGCTTCATCCAATTGTCGGCGGTGCCCGACGGAAGCTTGCCGAACGCCGCGTCGTCCGGGACCAGCACCGTGTAGGGGCCGGGACCGGCGAGGGTCGCGTCGAGCCCGGCGGCCTTGGCGGCCGCAAGGAAGCGGCTGTCCTGATCGATCCCGGCGGCGATGGTCTTGGCGCCGGCCGCGTCCTTGGCCTCGCCGGTTGGCGCGCCGCCCGGCTGGTCGGCCTTGTCGCACGCGTTGAGGGCGAGAGCCGCCGCCGCCATTCCGAGCGCGAACGCGGTTCTGGTCATCCCGAAGATCCTCCTGCTTGTTTAGCCTGCGAAATGGCCCGGCAACGCATGCCGGGCCATCCGCGATCCATGATTATTTTCTAGATGATCGCCCGGACCAGCGCGGTCACCAGCTGCGTCGTCGGGTCGACCTGGTAGATGTAGCCGTTGTTGTAGCGGTACCAGGCGTCCGGAGTGTCGTAATACTGGTCGCGATAGGCGAGCGGGACGTTGTACGCGCCATAGCCCATCGGCAACGGCTGGCCGACGCTGAGCCCGCTGCCGGTCAGGAGCGACGCGACCGCGGTGATCAGCCGGGTCGTCGGGTCGACCTGGTAGATCGCGCCCGGAGCGTAGCGGTACATGTAGTCGCCGCCGTCCGGATAGAGACCGCGATACTGGTACGGCACGTTGTAGGCCGAGTAACTGAGCGGCAGCATCTGGCCCATGCCGTAGCCATTGGCCATCAGCGGGACCATGCTTTCGATCATCCCGGTGTCGCGGTCGATCTCGTACACATAGCCGTTGGCGAACCGGTAATAATCGTCCGGAGTGTCCGGATAGAAGGCCTGGTACGGGCCCGGCACATAGTGACTGCCGAACGCCGACGGGAACATCTGGCCCGGCATCAGGCCGGCGCCGAGCAGCGGCAGCAGCGACGCGACGAGGTTGGTGTCGCGGTCGACGCGGTACAGGTAGCCGTCGCCGTAGCGGTAGAAGACGTCGTCGTCGTCGCGGAACAGGTCGCGCAGGCCAAGCGGCAGCAGTCGGTCGCGGTAGGCGGCCGGGAGCAGCCCGCCGACCAGCTTCTTGGCCTGGCCAGGAGGCATGCAGCCCTTGTCCATCAGCCCCGGCGGGCAGCCGCCGACGATCGGGTGGCCGCGGCCGGGCACGAACCATTCGTCGCCGTCCAGGACGCGGATGCGATCGCCATCGCGGCGATCGTTCCGGCCGGCGATCCGGACGTCGCGGTCCTTGCGGTCGAGCCTGGCGGTCCGGCGCTCGTCGGCGCGGTCGCGGACGACGACGCGCTCCTGGCGGCGCTCGGCCTTGACCTCGCGGCCCTTGCCCTTGTCCTGCATCGCGAGGCGCTGGGCGCCTCC
>DASTZO010000234.1:0-6926 GCA_035764265.1 Sphingomicrobium sp. | reverse complement strand
GGTCCGCGGGCCTCGCCTCGCCCGAGGGCGGGGACGGCGGCGTGCCGCGCCATGTCGCGATCATCATGGACGGCACCGGCCGCTGGGCCGACCAGCGCGGCCTGCCGCGGGTCGCCGGCCACCGGGCCGGCGCCGAGGCGGTCCGCCGGACTCTCCGAGCGGCCGCCGAGTGTGGTGTCGAAGCGCTGACCCTCTACGCTTTCTCGTCGGAGAACTGGCGCCGCCCGGAAGGCGAGATTTCCGACCTCAAGGGCCTGCTGGGCTATTATCTCGAGCGCGAGCTCGACGCGCTCGCCAAGGAGGGGGTGCGGCTCAAGCTGATCGGCGATTATGGCGCGTTCGGCCCGGACCTTGTCGCCCGCCTCGACCGGGCGGTCGAGCGGCTGGCCGCCAACCGCCGGCTGACCCTGGTCGTCGCCCTCAACTACGGCTCGCGCGGCGAGATCGCCGGAGCGGCTCGGGCGCTGGCTCGAAAGGCCCGGGACGGAGCGCTCGATCCCGAGAGCATCGACGAGGAGGCGCTGGCCGCCGAGCTGCAGACCGCCGGCCTGCCCGAGCTCGACCTTCTGATCCGCACCTCGGGCGAGGTGCGCCTGTCCAATTTCCTGCTGTGGCAGTCGGCCTATTCCGAAATGCTGTTCACGCCGGTGCTGTGGCCCGATTTCGACGAAGCGGCGTTCAAGGCGGCGGTGGCGGAGTTCGCGGCCCGCCAGCGGCGGTTCGGTGGCCGGTGAGCGAGCTGTTCGTCCGAAGCCTCGCGGCGATCGCGATGATGCTCGTCGCACTGGCCGCTGCGGTGCTCGGCGGCTATTATTTCGCGATCCTCGTCGCCGCGGCGGCGACCGCCATCTTCTACGAGTGGACCCGGATCGTCCGCGGCTGGGGGCCCGCCTGGGCGGTCGGCGGCTTCGTCTATGCGCTGATCCCGGCGCTCGCGCTTCTGTGGGTGCGCGACCGGGCCGACCAGGGGCTGGCGCTGGTCTTGTGGATCTTCACCGTCACCTGGGCGACCGACATCGGGGCCTATTTCGTCGGCCGGGCGTTCGGCCGCGCCAAGCTCGCCCCGTCGATCAGCCCGGGAAAGACCGTCGCCGGGCTGTACGGGGGCATGGCCGGAGCGGCGGTCCTCGGCGGCGCCTGGGTGCTGTTCGCCGGGCTCAACCCGCTGCTGTTCGTGCTCGCGCCCGTCTTCGCTCTGGCTGCCCAGGGCGGTGACCTGTTTGAAAGCTGGATGAAGCGGCGCGCCGGAGTGAAGGATTCGGGCCACTGGCTCCCCGGCCACGGCGGCCTGCTCGACCGGCTCGACGGGCTCGTGCCGGTAGCCATCCTGACCGCCCTCGCGCAGCAGGCGGGCGCCGCATGAAGCGCAAGGTCTCGATCCTCGGCGCGACCGGGTCGGTCGGAACCTCGACGCTCGACCTGATCGAGCGCTCCCCGGAGCGTTTCGACGTCGTCGCGCTGACCGCGGGCACCGACACCCAGGGTCTGGCGGACGCGGCCCGAAGGACGGGCGCCAGGCTGGCCGTCATCGCCGACGCCGGCCGCCTCGCCGAGCTCGAGGCGAAGCTCGCCGGAACCGACTGCCGGGCCGCGACCGGCGCCGAGGCCCTCGACGAGGCCGCCGCGGGCGAAGCGGACTGGGTGATGGCGGCGATCGTCGGCTGCGCCGGGCTGGTGCCGGTGATGGCGGCGCTCGAGGCCGGCCGCACCGTCGCCCTCGCCAACAAGGAGGCGCTGGTCAGCGCCGGCGCGCTGATGACCGGGGCCGCGGCCCGGAGCGGGGCGACCATCCTGCCGGTGGACAGCGAGCATAACGCTATTTTCCAGTGCCTTGCGGGAAGTAGCATAGATCAGGTCTCAAAGCTGATCCTGACCGCCAGCGGCGGGCCGTTCCGGACCTCGAGCGAGCCCGAGATCCGCGCCGCGACGCCTGCGCAGGCGGTCGCGCACCCCAATTGGTCGATGGGCGCGAAAATCTCGGTCGATTCCGCGACCCTGATGAACAAGGGGCTCGAGCTGATCGAGGCCCATCATCTGTTCGGTCTGCCGTCCGACCGGATCGAGGTGTTGATCCATCCGCAGTCGGTCGTTCATTCGCTGGTCGAGTTCATCGACGGCTCGGTCCTTGCCCAGCTCGGCAGCCCGGACATGCGGGTGCCGATCGCTTATGCGCTCGCCTGGCCCGAGCGGATGGCAACTCCGGCCGAGCGGCTCGACCTCGCCGGCATTGCCAGGCTCGAGTTCGAGAAGCCGGACCTGCAGCGCTTCCCGGCGCTGCGGATGGCGCGCCAGGCGCTCGAGCAAGGGGGTGCGGCGCCGACCATCCTCAACGCCGCCAACGAAGTGGCGGTCGCCTGCTTCCTTGCCGGCCGGATCGGCTTTACCGAAGTCGCGGAGCTGGTCGAGCAGGCGCTCGGGCGCGCTACCCTGCCGGCGCCGGGCTCGATCGAGGAGGTGATCGCGATCGACCTGGAAACCCGCAACGCCGTCGGCGCATTGATCGACGCACGCTGCCACTGATGCTTCAACAGCCGCCCCTCTGGTTCATCCTGATCGCGTTCATCTGCGCCCTGGGGCCGCTCGTGTTTATCCACGAGTTCGGCCATTATGCGGTCGCCAAGCTGTTCCGGGTCGGCGCCGAGGTGTTCTCGATCGGCTTCGGCCGCGAGATCGCCGGCTGGACCGACCGCAGCGGCACCCGCTGGAAGGTCGGCTGGCTGCCGCTCGGTGGCTATGTCCGCTTCGTCGGCGACATGAACCCGGCGAGCGCGCCGGCTCCCGACGCCGACGTGCCCGAGGAGCTTCGCTCGCGAAGCTTCCATCACAAGCCGGTGTGGCAACGCTTCCTGATCGTGCTGGCCGGGCCGATGGCCAATTTCCTGCTCGCGATCCTGATCTTCGCGGCCTTCTTCGCCGCCTTCGGCTTTCCGCGCACGCCCGCGGTCGTCGCCAGCGTCGCCCCGGCCAGCTCCGCCCAGCACGCCGGCCTGGTCCCCGGCGACCGGATCCTCGCCGTCGACGGCCGCTCGACCGACAGCTTCGAGGACCTCGCCGGGTACGTGGTCCTCCGCCCCGACGAGCAGATCCGGGTTGAAATCGAGCGCGACGGCGAGCGCCGGCAGGTCTCCATCCGCCTTGCCCGCGAGGTCGAGACCGACCGCTTCGGGCAGCGGTTCGAGATCGGCCGGCTGGGCGTCTACGCCGAGGGGCGCGAATATGTCCGGCTGCATCCGCTGGAACTGCTCCCCACCGCGACCAGCTACACTGTCCAGCTAACCCGCTCGATGATCGACGGCTTGTGGCAGATCATCTCGGGCCGCCGCTCGGTGAAGGACCTCGGCGGGCCCCTCAAGATCGCTCAGATCGCCGGACAGCAGGCAAGCCTCGGCGCATTCGAGTTCATCCAGCTGCTCGCCTTCTTTTCAATTAATCTGGGATTCATCAACCTGTTGCCAGTCCCGATGCTTGATGGTGGCCACCTGTTATTCTACTCCGTCGAGGCGGTTCGACGGCGGCCGGTCAGCCTGCAGGCGCAGGACTGGGCGTTCCGGGGCGGGCTGGCATTCATCCTTGCCCTGTTGCTGTTCACGACGGTCAACGATCTGGACTCATTCGGTCTTTGGGACCGGCTTGAGCGCTTGATTGGATAGGTCGCTTGGGGCAGGGCTGGGGATGCATCGGCCGGTTCGTCATTCGAACGCGATATTTCACAAAAGGCGGGGACGCGTGATTTCAGGAACAAAGATTATCGGCAGGCGCGCGGGCGCAATGCTCCTCGTCGGAACGATCCTCGGCGGCTGGTCGGCCCCGATTCTCGCCCAGGCCGCCACCGCCCCGCCCGAAGCGGCCGCACCGGCGCCGGCGGCTCGGTCCGGGATCATCCGCTCGATCGCGGTTCGCGGCAACGAGCGGCTCGAGCCGGAGACCGTCCGCGCCTACGCCAACCTCAATCCCGGTGACACCTACACCGCCGCGACCCTCGATACGGCGCTCAAGGACCTGTACGCGACCGAGCTGTTCGCCGACGTCGTCATCACCGGCGCCGAGACCGGCCATCTGGTGATCACGGTGCGCGAGAACCCGGTCATCAACCGCATCGTCCTCGAGGGCAACAAGCGGCTCAAGACCGACAAGATCCTGCCCGAGATCAAGCTCGCTCCGCGCCAGATCTTCACCCGCTCGAAAGTCCGCGCCGACGTCGCGCGGATCGTCGAGCTCTACCGGCGCGAAGGCCGCTTCGCCGCCCGAGTGGAGCCGAAGATTGTCCAGCTCGACCAGAACCGGGTCGACCTGGTGTTCGAGATTTTCGAGGGCGACAAGTCGAAGGTCCGCCGAATCAACATCATCGGCAACAACGAATTCCCCGACGACCGGCTGCGCAAGGAGATGTTCACTCGCCAGGCCGGCGGGCTGCTCGGCTTCATGAAGTCCAACGACAGCTACGATCCGGACCGGCTGGCCGCCGACCAGCAGAAGCTTCGCGCTTTCTATTTGACCCAGGGCTATGCGGACTTCCGGGTCGTCTCGGCGCTGGCCGAACTGACCCCGGACCGGCGCGATTTCATCATCACCTACGTGGTCGAGGAGGGGCCCCGCTACCGGCTCGGCCGGGTCGAGGCGGAAAGCGCGCTGCGCGATCTTTCTCCGGAGAAGATCAAGGAGGTCGCGGACCTCAAGCCCGGCGAATGGTTCAACGCCAAGGCGATCGAGGACGCGGTCGTCGACCTGACCGAGCTCGCCGGCAATTACGGCTATGCGTTCGCCGACATCAACCCGGCCTACGAGCGCGACTCCGCCAAGCGGGAGATGAACATCACCCTGCGCGTCGGCGACACTCCGCGGGTCTATGTCGAGCGCATCGAGATCCAGGGCAACACCGTCACCCGCGACAAGGTGATCCGCCGCGAATTCCGGCTGAACGAGGGCGATGCGTTCAGCGCCATCAAGGTCAAGCGCTCGCAGGACCGCCTCCAGAGCCTCGGCTTTTTCCAGGAGAAGCTGGAGGTCAAGCAGACCGAGGGATCGGCCCCCGACCGGATCGTGCTCGGCGTCGATGTCGAGGAGAAATCGACCGGCGAGCTGCAGCTGACCGGCGGCTATTCGAGCCTCGAGAAATTCGTCCTTCAGCTGGCGGTGGCGCAGCGCAACTTCATGGGCAAGGGCCAGGAGCTCAACGCCAGCGTCAACTATTCGCGCTACGCCAAGTCGGTCCAGCTCGGCTTTGTCGAGCCTTATCTGTTCGACAAGCAGATCCTGCTCGGCGGCGATATCTACCGGCGTGACCTCAACAGCTTCAACTTCGTCGGCGGCGAGCGGAACAAGACCTATTCCCAGGTCAGCACCGGGATGGGCGCGCGGCTGGGGTTCCCGATCACCGAGTTCGTGAACTTCGGAACCAAATACTCTTTCGTCGTCGACAAGATCACGCTCGACAAGGGGACCTTCTACACCGACCCGGACGGAGACACCGGGCCGCTCGAACCGCGCTGCGACCCGCGCCTCGCCGGCCAGTATCTGTGCGACGAAATCGGGTCCCGGACCACTTCGGCGTTCGGCTATTCGCTGCTTCACGACGATACCGACGGAATTCGCCCGACGCGCGGCCAGCGGATTTCCATCTCGCAGGATTTCGCGGGCCTCGGCGGCGACGTGAAATATCTGCGCAGCCGCGCCAGCGGGACCAAGTATATCGAGGTCCGCGACGGCTGGGTCGTGTCGGCCCATGGCGAGGGCGGCTATATCCACGCGCTCCAGAATTCGCCCGGCCCGGGGCGCGACGCGGTCCGGATCACCGACCGCTTCTTCGGGCCGCAGCTGCGCGGCTTCGATATCCGCGGGATCGGCCCGAGGGTTGTCCGGACCCCGTACAACCTCGACGGGACTCTCGACGAGGAGGGCGACCAGGCCAGTGACGCGCTCGGCGGCCGCGCCTATTACATGGGCCGGCTCGAGCTCGAATTCCCGACCAGCGCGTCGATCCGCAGCATGGGGCTCCGACCGTCGGCCTTTGTCGATGTCGGCTCGGTGTGGTCGCTGAAGAAGCCGCTGCTGACCGACATCGTCGCCCTTTGCCAGCCGGCGAGCGGCACTCCGAGGCAGGTCCTTCCGGGCGACCCGAACCCGGACTGCGCGACCGGAGAGACCCGAATCCCCGGGATCCGCGAGGAGTTCTTGGGCAACTCGCCCAAGCCCCGGCTCGCCGTCGGAGTCGGCGTCAACTGGGTTTCCCCGTTCGGCCCGTTCCGGATCGACATCGCCAAGGCCCTGCTTTCGCAGGAAGGCGACGACACGAAATTGTTCAGCTTCAACGTAGGAACCCAATTCTGATGAAGACCATCCTGACCATCGCAGCGCTTGCCGCAAGCGCGCTCGCCGTCCCCTCCGCTGCCCTCGCCCAGCGCGCGCCCGCGGCGGTGGTCGTCGTTGTCGACAGCGACCGGATCTACCGCGACTGCACGGCCTGCAAGACCGCGCAGACCCAGCTCCAGGCCCGAGTGACCGCCCTCCAGACCCGGCAGCAGACGCTGGCCAACCAGCTGCGGCCCGAGGGTCAGGCGATCCAGACGGCCATCAATGCCCTTGCCGGAAAAGCGCCGGATGCGGCGCTTCGCGCCCGGGCCGAGGCATTCCAGAAGAAACAGGAGGAGGCCGCCCAGGAGCTTTCGCGCTCCCAGCAGAACCTCCAGTCGATCCAGGCCAATGTCGGGCGCCAGATCAACGCGCGGCTGAACCCGGTGATCAACCAGGTGATGACGGCCCGCGGCGCCAATATCGCGGTCGATGTCGACGCCACGCTCGCCCATTCGCAGGCGGTCGACGTCACCGCCGAGGTCTTGGCCGGGCTCAACCGCGCGCTTCCCTCGGTCAGCCTGACTCCGCTGCCGACGCAACCGCAACCGCAGCAGCCGCAGGGTCGGTGAGCCGAG
>DASTZO010000233.1:0-7283 GCA_035764265.1 Sphingomicrobium sp. | reverse complement strand
GGTGGCGCCGTTCCTGGCCGGCCATCCGGGCGATCAGCTTCGATGCCGGCGAATTGCCGCGAAGCACCGCGAGCTGGCCGGCATAGATGCGCGTCGCTCCATATTCGCCGGCCTGGTTGACCCGCAGCATCGACGCCCGGTCGGGACGCCGCTCTCCCGGCCGCAAGCCGCTCACGCCGCCCGCCTCCCCAGCGTCAGCCAGGCGATCAGCGCCGCTCCGCCGAGCGACAGGATCGCGTTCCATCCGGCCATCGAAATGCCGAGGAAGGCGAACTGCACCTGGTCGCAGCGGACCAGCGGAGTCTTCATGATCTGGTCGAGAAGCTCGGCATTGGTCGCCCCGCTGACGCCCGCGGCGCAGGTCGTCAGTCCTTCGAAGACGCCGAGCTCGACACCCGCGTGGTAGACTCCGATCGCTCCCGAGACGGCGATGGCGAGCGCGGCGAGCAGGGTCAGCGTCCGTGATCGCCCCGAAGCCGGCGGGCCGGCGAAGGCCAGCCCGGCGAGCGCGATCGCGGCGCCGTGCGGCCAGCGCTGCCAGTAACACATCTCGCACGGGGCCAGCCCGCCGAGATATTGCGAGCCGAGCGCTCCGCCGAGCAGCGCCAGCGGAAGCAGCAGCGCGATCCAGCGGGCGAGCGCCGGCCCGGACTGGGCGAGCGGCGCCGGCCGCCGGCCGAGGGTGGCCTCGCTCATTCGGCCGGGCTTAGCGCGTCTTCGGCCGGCCGCCGGCCGAGGCGATCGCTGCGGTGCCCGGAGCGAGCCGCTTCAGGGTCCGAATCGCATATTCGAGCTGGAAGTCCTTGACGCCCTTCTTCTCGAGCTCGGCCGCGGTCGCGGCGAAGCGCGGGTCGGTCGTCTCGTCATGCTCGAGCAGCTTGTCGTCGGCCTTGGCCTGGCTGATCAGGTGGCGGCGAAGGTCCGCCTCGCGAACCCGCGGCCGGTCCTTGTAGTCAGGGTCGGTGAGCTGCGGGACGACGATGTCGGGATCGATGCCGCCGGCCTGAACCGACTTGCCCGACGGCGTGTAATAGCGCGCCGTGGTCAGCCGAAGCGCGCTGTCCGGGCCAGTCTGGACGACCGTCTGGACCGAGCCCTTGCCGAAGCTGCGCTCGCCCATGACGATCGCCCGGCGGTGGTCCTGGAGAGCGCCGGCGACGATCTCGGCCGCCGAGGCGCTCCCGGCGTCGACCAGGATAACCACCGGCAGGCCGTGCGCGAGGTCGCCGGGCTTGGCGTAATAGCGCTCGATGTCGTCCTTCTCGCGGCCGCGCTGCGAAACGATCTCGCCGTGGTTGAGGAAGGTGTCGCTGACCTCGATCGCCTGGTCGAGCAGCCCGCCGGGGTTCGAGCGCAGGTCGACGACATAGCCGATCGGTCGGCCGCCGGCCGCCTTGTCGATCGCCACCAGCGCCGCCCTGGTGGCATCGCCGGTATTGGCCGCGAAGGAGTTGATGTTGATCACTCCGACGCCGTCCTTGATCTCCCACTTGACCGGCCGAAGGACGATTCGCTCGCGCACCATGGTGACGTCGAACGGCTTGTCGCGGCCGGGGCGGACGATGGTCACCTTGATCGCGCTCCCGGGCGGTCCGCGCAGCTTGTCGACCGCTTCGTCGAGCGTCAGCCCGTAAAGCAGTTCGCTGTTGATGTGGGTGATGAAGTCGCCGGCCTTGATGCCCGCGCGCCACGCCGGCGTGTCCTCGGTCGGCGAGATCACCTTGACCGCCCCGTCCTCGGTCGAGACGGTCAGGCCGAGGCCGCCGTAATTGCCGTCGGTGGTGGTCCGGAGCGTCTGGAAGTCGGACGCCTCGACATAAGAGGAATGCGGGTCGAGCGCGGCGAGCATGCCGTCGATCGCGCCCTTGATCAGCGTATGGTCGTCGACCGGGTCGACGTAATTGGCCTTGACCCGCTCGTAGACGCTCATGAACGTCTCGAGCTCCTCGTAATTGGCGACATCGGCCGCGGCGAGCGAGCTGGTGGTCACCGGGACCAGCGCGAGCGCGCCGACTAGGGCGAGCGGTGGAAGCAGTTTGCGGGTCATGGTCATCGGTCGCGTCCTGTTCGGGCGGCTCCAGACTAGCCGCCTTTTGGCCTATTTGACAGAGTCGCAGATGAACCTGCGATTAGGGCCGGGGAAGCGCGGCGCCCTTGGTGGGACAATTCGACCCCGAGCGGCCCGAGCGCCCGGCCGAGGCGCTCGCCGGCGGCCACTTTCGCCCCCGGCCTCAGCGGCGAGGCGACGTTGACGATCAGGCTCATCCAGCCGCCGCCATGGTCGATGATGGCGATTCCGTCATAATCCCGGAACGGCCCGGCGAAGCGGACGATCCCGGCGGCCGGGACGACGACCTCGGTCCCCCGGCGGGTGGCGAGCGTGAGGCCGCGCGAGCGTACGCCGCTCGAATTGACCTCGCCCAGGCCTTCGACGACGCGGGCGGCCGACGGCAGCCGATAGTCGAGCGGCGGCTGCGCGGGCCGGCCCTCGGCCGGCGCCGGACGCGGCGGCGCTGGGCCGAGCGCGGCGAGCTCGGCCGCGATCTGGGCGGCCGACCGGTTGCGCCGGGTTTCCTCGGCCAGCCGCTCGATGTCCTCGCCCATGGCCAGGGCGACGTCGCCGGCGCCCAGCGCCGCGCTTCCGCTCAGCTCGGCCGAGCGCAACGCGCGCGCTTCGAGCGCGGCGAACTCGCGGCGCCGTTCCGACAGCTCGTCGCGGCTCCGAGCCAGCGACTGGAGCGAGGCGAGCGCGGCGCGCTCGAGCCGCTGCCCGCGGGCCAGCTCGGCCGACAGCGCCGCCGTGCGCCGCCGGATGACCGGCAGGCTCTCGTCGAGCAACAGCCGCACCCGGACGAATTCCTCCATGCTCGAATCGCTGGTCAAGGCGAGCAAGGGCGGGCGCCGGGCCATCATCGCCAGTCCCGCGAGCAGCGAGGCGATCGGCCGCTGCTGCCGCTCGAGCCGCTGGCGGCGCGCGGCGATCCTCGCGGCGATGATCCGCCGCTCGGCGTCGGCGGCGCTGATCCGCGCCTCGGCGGCGGCGATCGCCTCGGCGGCGGCGGCCTGCCGGGCGTGCAGCCGGGCCGCCTCGCCGCGCGCCTGGCCGGCCGCCTGCTCCAGCTTCCGGACCTTCGCGTCGGCCGCGCGCGCTTCGGCCCGTGCGCGCATCAAGGCCTCGTCGACGGTCTCGGACACGGGTTGCACCGGCGCGCTCGCCGCGAGCAGCAGCGGAACGGCGAGCAGCAAAGCGGCGAAGCGGCGCATCGCGCTCATCCTTCGCGATGATAGGGGTGGTTCGCAAGGATCGTCGTCGCCCGGAACAATTGCTCGGCCAGCATCGCCCGGACCAGCAGGTGCGGCCAGGTCGCCGGCCCGAACGACAGCAGCAGATCGGCCCTGTCGCGCTGCGCATCGTCATGGCCGCCGGCGGCGCCGATCAGGAACCGGGCTTCGCGCTTGCCGCCGTCGCGCCAGGCTTCGAGCTTGCGCGCCAGCTCGGCCGAGGACAAGGCCGTGCCGCGCTCGTCGAGGGCGATCGAGACGCTGGTGGCCGGCAGGGCGGGAAGCTCGGCGCGCTCGCTAAGTTCGGTGACCCGGGTCGGCCAGGCGATGCGCTTCAGGTAGCGCTCGACGAGCTCGGCTTCGGGAGAGCGGCCGATCTTGCCGCGGGCGACGATGTGGAGCAGCAACTCCGTTAGGAGCCGGGCGCCGCGCCGGCGCTGCGCTGCGGCGAGGCGTCGTCGCCGAACGCCCACATCCGCTCGAGATTGTAGAAGGTGCGGACCTCGGGCCGGAACAGGTGCACGATCACGTCGTCGGCGTCGATCAGCACCCAGTCGGCGGCCGGAAGGCCCTCGATCCGCGGCGAGCGGCCGACCTGGTCCTTGATCTTCTGAGCGAGCTTGCTGGCCATCGACGCGACCTGCCGGGTCGAGCGGCCCGAGGCGATCACCATATGGTCGGCGATGCTCGACTTGCCCGCCAGCGGGATCGAGATGACCTCGACGGCCTGGTCGTCGTCGAGCGATTTGAGGACGAGACGGTGGAGGTCTTCGACGTCGATTGGCGGACGGCCGTTGCGGGCGGTCGCGCCGCTCGGGCTAACGGGGGGACGATCGGGCAAGTGCTCTCCTGACGGAAGATGGCGCGCCGCCAGGCTGCGGCCGGGCTCGGGACTGCGGGCGGCGGTGCCAGTTGGGGTCGAGCGCGCGTAAGGCGGTGGCGGACGTCGGATCGGGCGGCAGGCGAAGCAGCAAAATCGCCGGTGCACTCCAATCCGTCCAGTTGCGTGCCTGGCCCGAAGGTCGGACGAACCGCCGAAGCCAGCCCATCGCGCGCGCCGCGCGGGCAGCTCCTTCATAGCCGGGGCGCGAGATCACCGCAATCGGCACGGTCCTGGCCAGCGCGCGCCAGTCCTTCCATTGATGGAATTGGGCAATAGTGTCGGCGCCCATCAGCCAGATGAAACGGTCGCGCGGATGGGCTCGCAGCAGCTCGCCGAGGGTGTCGATGCTGAACCGGGTGCCCGCCCGAGCCTCGAAATCGCTGACCCGGATCGGCGCCCGGCGCGCCATCGCCCGCGCCGATTCCAGCCGCGCCTCGAACGGCGCCATCTCCCGGCCGGCCTTGAGCGGGTTGCCGGGCGACACCAGCCACCAGACCTCGTCGAGGCCGAGCGCGTCGATCGCCGCGAGGCTGATCCGGCGGTGCCCGCGGTGCGCCGGATTGAACGATCCGCCGAGAAGTCCGATGCGCTTCATCGGCCCGAGCAGCTAGCATGGCCGCCAGGCAGCGCCTAATGTCCGGGCCCGAAGGAGTGGCGATGCCCGACCTGGAATCGATCGGCGACGCAGCGACCGGCGCGGTGATCGCACGCGCCGTCGAGCCGCGCGCCGGAGAGGCCGACGACGAGCACACCCACGAAACCCGCTGCCTCAATTGCGGCGCCCTGCTGGTCGGCGACTATTGCCACGAATGCGGCCAGCGGGCCCACGTCCACCGAAGCCTCAAGGGCTTCTTCGACGACCTCCTGCACGGCGTGCTGCATTTCGAGGGCAAGATCTGGCGCACCCTGCCGAAGCTCGTCGGCAACCCGGGCGACCTCACCCGCCGCTACATCGACGGCGAGCGGTCGCGGTTTATCTCGCCGATCGCCTTGTTCCTGTTCTCGGTCTTCCTGATGTTCGCGATCCTCAGCCTCGCCGGCCCGACGCTGAGCCCGTCCGGGGCTGAAATGGGCGCCGAAATCGCCGGCGAGATCGAGGCGGAGAAGGCCAGGCTGGCTCGGCTCGAGGCGGAGCGGTCCAGCGCGATTGCGGCCGGTGCTCCGACCGGCGCGCTCGACAGCCGGATCCGGGAAAAGCGCGCCGAGGTCGAGATGCTCGAGCTCATGCGCGGCCGCGGGAGCGGGGACCGCAACCCACCTCGCGAGGCCGACACTGCCGGCAATTCCTGGATCGAGACCGCCTATCTCAAGGCCAGGCAGAACCCCGACCTGTTGATCTACAAGCTCAAGACCAACGCCTACAAGTTCAGCTGGGCGCTGATCCCCCTGTCGGTGCCGTTCCTGTGGCTGCTGTTCCCGTTCAGCCGCCGCTTCCGGCTCTACGACCACACGGTGTTCGTCACTTATTCGCTGAGCTTCATGACCCTGCTGATCATCGGCGCGCTGCTGCTGGGGACGGCCGGGCTCGGGAGCATCGCCTCGCTGGCGTTCGTGGTGCCGCCGATCCACATGTACCTGCAGCTCAAGGACACCTACGGCCTGACCCGCACCGCGGCGCTCTGGCGCACCGCGCTTCTGGTGACCTTCGCCTTCGTCGCGGTGACGGTCTACGCCTTGCTGCTGCTGGCGCTCGGAGTCCTCGACTAGATCAGGCGCCGGCGGCGGCCGGTCCGCCGATCCCCCGGGTCTTGCGACGCGCCTTCGGGATCGACGAGCCCGCGGCCGGGATGCCCGGGGTCGAGGCGCCGCCGCGGTCGATCGTGCCGCCGTCGAGCAGGACCCTGATCTCGTCGCCGCTCAGGGTTTCATATTCGAGCAGCGCCTTGGCGAGCGTGTGCAGCTCTTCCTGGTTCTCGCTCAGCAGCTTCTTGGCGCGCTCATAGCCTTCCTCGACGACGCGGCGGATCTCCTTGTCGATCAGCTGCGCGGTCTCGTTCGACATCTGCCGCTGGCGGTTGACCGAATAGCCGAGGAACACCTCCTCGTCGGCGTCGGCATATTGCAGCGGGCCCAGGGCGTCGGACATGCCCCAGCGGGTGACCATGTCGCGCGCCAGGCTGGTCGCGTAGGAGATGTCGGACGAGGCGCCGGACGACACCTTGTCGTAGCCGAAGATGATCTCCTCGGCGACGCGGCCGCCCATCGAGACGGCGAGGTTCGCGTACATCTTGTCGCGGTGATAGCTGTAATTGTCGCGCTCGGGCAGGCGCATGACCATTCCCAGCGCGCGGCCGCGCGGGATGATCGTCGCCTTGTGGATCGGGTCCGAAGCCGGCTCATGGAGGGCGACGATCGCGTGACCGGCCTCGTGATAGGCGGTCATCTTCTTCTCGTCCTCGGTCATCACCATGGACTTGCGCTCGGTGCCCATCAGCACCTTGTCCTTGGCCTCCTCGAACTCCTTCATGGCGACCAGCCGCTTGCCGCGGCGAGCGGCGAGCAGCGCCGCCTCGTTGACGAGGTTGGCGAGGTCGGCGCCCGAGAAGCCGGGGGTGCCGCGGGCGATCACCCGCGGATCGACGTCGGGCGCCAGCGGCACCTTCTTCATGTGGACGTGGAGGATCTGCTCGCGGCCGTCGATGTCCGGGCGCGGGACGACGACCTGGCGGTCGAAGCGGCCGGGCCGCAGAAGCGCCGGGTCGAGCACGTCGGGGCGGTTGGTCGCGGCGATGATGATGATGCCCTCGTTCGCCTCGAAGCCGTCCATCTCGACCAGCAGCTGGTTCAAGGTCTGCTCGCGCTCGTCGTTGCCGTTGCCGAGCCCGGCGCCGCGATGGCGGCCGACCGCGTCGATCTCGTCGATGAAGACGATGCACGGCGCCGATTTCTTGGCCTGGTCGAACATGTCGCGCACGCGGCTGGCGCCGACGCCGACGAACATCTCGACGAAGTCCGAACCGGAGATGGTGAAGAACGGCACGTTGGCCTCGCCGGCGACCGCGCGCGCGATCAGCGTCTTGCCGGTGCCCGGCGGGCCGACCAGCAGCACGCCCCGCGGAATCCGCGCGCCCAATGCCGCGAAGCGATCGGGGAACTTGAGGAATTCCACGACCTCGAC
>DASTZO010000232.1:0-5339 GCA_035764265.1 Sphingomicrobium sp. | reverse complement strand
ACGCTCGCCTGCGCGAACCTGCTCGGCTACCCGGGGACCCGCCACCACAAGCTCGCGGCCGCGGTGGAGTTCATCCACACGGCGACCCTGCTCCATGACGATGTCGTCGACGGCTCCGGGATGCGCCGCGGGAAACGCACCGCGAACATCATCTGGGGCAACCCGGCGAGCGTGCTAGTCGGCGATTTCCTGTTCAGCCGAGCATTCGAGCTGATGGTCGAGGACGGCAGCCTGAAGGTGCTCCGCATCCTCAGCCATGCCTCCGCGGTGATCGCCGAGGGCGAGGTCGAGCAGCTGACCGCGCAGCGCCGGATCGACACCGGCGAGGAGCAATATCTCGAGATCATCGGCGCCAAGACCGCCGCCCTGTTCGCCGCCGCATGCCGGATCTCACCGGTGGTCGCCGAAGCCGGCGAAGAGGCCGAAACCGCGCTCGAGAGCTACGGGCGCAACCTCGGCATCGCCTTCCAGCTGGTCGACGACGTGATCGATTACGCGTCGGACGCGACGACCATGGGCAAGGGCGTCGGCGACGATTTCCGCGACGGCAAGATGACCCTGCCGCTGATCCTCGCCTACGCCCGCGGCTCGGCCGCCGAGCGCTCCTTCTGGGAGGCCGCGGTCGCCGGCGAGCGGATCTCCGACGAGGACCTCGCCCAGGCGATCGCGCTGATGCGGTCGAGCGAGGCCTTGGCGGACACCATCGACCGGGCGCGGCACTACGCGCGGCGCGCGATCGACGCGCTCGGCCCGTTCCCGCCGGGGAAAGCCAAGGCGGCGCTGACCGAAGCCGTCGAGTTCGCGGTCGCCCGCGCCTACTGAAGGGCGCGGACCGGCCTAGCCGACCGGGATCATCAGATGCGCGTAGGGCGTTCCGGCCCACATCACGTACGGCGCCTTGGTGTCCGGCTTGGGCCCCGACGGATGGCCCTTGAGCACCTCCTGCGATCCGACCACCATCAGGTGCGGCCCGGTCTCGATCCAGGCGTTCTCCTCGGTCGGTTTCTGGGCATAGGGATCGGTGTTGCTGGCGTCCGTCCCGCCGGCCAGCATGTACATCACTCCGACGGTGTTCGCCGGCGGCGTTTTCTTGCCGATCCACGCCATTGCCCACTGGCCGGCATTGGCGTCCATGCACATCGGGTCGTGGCCCGGGGTCGACGGGTTGTCGGGCATGCAGGTCCAGCCGTTGGTGCCCTCGCGCAGCGTCTTCATCGACCCGTCGGCGCCCGCCTGGACGATGGCCGCATTGCCGGAGATGGATTCGGGGGCAGCGGCCATGGCGCTCTTGATCGGGTCGCCGTGGTCGGTGGCGGCTTCGGCGGCGGCTTCGTTGGAGTCGGCCGTGTCGACCGCGGCCGGTTGCGAGTCGCAGCCCGCGCACGCGAAAATCGCGGCGGAGATCAGAAGCATAGACGCTTTTGACGGCAACATAAGGCTCCTCCTCTTTTTTCCTGGAGCCCGGCCATTAGCAGCTTCGCCGGCATTGGGCAGCGGCCGCGGCGACGCGCACTTGATTCCGGGCTGCGCCTTTGCCACCTCGCGAGGCGATGACCGTCGCGCGCATTTCCGAGCTCGATCGCCGGACCACCCAGTCGGGCAAGGCCAACACCGGCCGCTGGCTGCTCGAGTTCGAGCGCCAGGACCCGCTCCGTGCCGACCCGCTGACCGGCTGGGCCGGATCGCGAGACACGCGGCCGCAGGTGCGGCTGAATTTCGACAGCAAGGAAGCCGCGATCGCTTATGCGACCCGCCACGGCCTTGCTTACCATCTCGTCCCGGCCAAGCCGGTGAAGCTCAAGATCCAGGCCTACGCCGACAATTTCCGCTAGCCTATGTTGTTAACATAGCTTGACTTTGTCCATTGCGGATGCAGATTGCCCCAGCCGAGGTAGGGGGAAGTCTGGGTTCCGCGGATATCAGGCTTGTCATCGGCACCCGCCCCGAAGCCATCAAGCTGGCCCCCGTCGCCCGAGCGCTCGCCGCTCGCGACGTCCGGCCGAGCCTGATCCTCACCGGCCAGCATGCCGATCTCGACCCCGCCGATCACGGACTCGGCGCCTATTCGGCGACCCGGCTCCATTGCCCCGGCGCCCAGGACCCGCACTCGCACGTCCGCAGCGTCACCGCGGCGGTCCTCGAGCAGCTGCGCAAGCCCCCCGACCTGCTGGTCGTCCAGGGCGACACGTCGAGCGCGCTCGGCGGCGCGCTGGCGGGATTCAGCGCCGGGGTGCCGGTCGCGCACGTCGAGGCGGGGCTGCGCAGCCATGACTCGGCGATGCCCTGGCCCGAGGAGGAGTATCGGACGGCGATCGACGCCAACGCCGATTTGCTGTTCGCGCCGACGGCGCTCGCCGCCGCCAACCTTCGCCGCGAGGGCGTCGGCGGCACGATCTTCGTCACCGGCAACACCGGCATCGACGCGGTGATGAAGGTCCGCTCCGAGCTTCCGCCGCCCAGCCTCCGAGACCGCGCCCTGCCCCGGCTGCTGGTCACCTGTCACCGCCGCGAGAATTGGGGCGACGGCCTCGGCTCGGTGGCGATGGCGCTTCGCCAGCTCGCCGACGAGGGCACCGCCAGCATCGACGTCGTGCTGCACCCCAATCCGCACGTCACCCGGACCATCGAGCGGCTGCTCGGAGGCTGCTTCGCGATTACCCTGCTGCCGCCGTGCAGCCAGCGCCGGCTCGTCGCCAGGATGCGTGACTGCGACCTGATGCTGAGCGATTCGGGCGGAGTCCAGGAGGAAGCGCCCGCGCTCGGGGTCCCGCTGCTGGTGCTGCGCGAGAAGACCGAGCGGCCGGAAGCGCTGTGGAGCGGCAACATGCGGCTGGTCGGAACCGATACCGACCAGATCCTCGCGGCGGTCCGCGACTTGCTCGGCGACCCGGTCGCCCTCGCGGCGATGGCCGAGCCGAGCCTGCCTTATGGCGACGGGCGGGCCGGCTACCGGATTGCCGCGCTGATCGAGCACTGGCTCGCCGCCCGCTCGGTCGAGTCCTCGGCGCGGCGCCCGAGCGCCCAGGAGCTCCGCCGCAGCTAGGCCCCCCGGGACGCCCGCCCGATTACCCAAAATGGATAGGTTTCCCCAATGGTTAGCGCCGCATTAACCATGGTCTTTAGCCGTGTCTTGTCCTTGTCCTGCGACAAGCCGGGGCATGGAAAAGACCGTCACGAGCCGGCTCGTCGGGCGCCTTGCCGCCACGCTTGCCGTCGCCCTGGCGCCGGCGCCCGCGCTGGCCCAGAGCGCCGTCGCACAGCCCGCGAGCTGGGGCGTCAGCTACTCCAAGTCGGAAGCGATCCTCGGCGCGCCCAGCCGACTGGCGGCCATTCTCGCCGAGCAGCAGGGGCTTCCCGCCCCCAAGCCGCTTCGGCCCGCATTCTACAGCGCCCGGACTCCCGGCTACGCCGTGCTTCGCGAAACGAGCCGCTTCAGCCCCGGCGCGGTCAGCGGCCGCCCCGACGTGTTCGGCAGCGTCGCGCTCGCGGTCGGCCGCACTTCGCTCGACCGGCGCTGGCGTGCGGTCGCCCGCAAACGGGTCGGCGGCGCGGCCGCCGCCTATGCGGCCGGGCTCCGCGGCCGGTCGGACATCGCCCGGGTCGAGGCCGTCAACCGCTACGTCAACCACCGAGTCCAGTTCGTCGATGACTCGCGCCAGTACGGCCGCGACGACTTGTGGTCGGCGGCCAGCGAGACGCTCCGCCGCGGCCGCGGCGACTGCGAGGATTATGCGATCGCCAAGCTGCAGATGCTTCGCGCCGCCGGTTTCTCCGACCGCGACCTGTACCTGGTCGTCGCCAAGGATCTCGTCCGCCGGGCCGATCACGCGCTTCTGGTGGTCCGCGCCGGGGGGCGCATGCTGGTGCTCGACAACGGCACCGACGCGATCCTCAACGCCGACAACCCCGGCGACTACCGGCCGGTGCTGACGTTCGCCGCCAATGGCGCCTGGACCCACGGCTACCGCCGCCGGATGCCGTCGATCGCGGTGGCGGCGGCGACGGTCGCCCCGCTGACTCCTTCCGGTCCGGCGACCCTCGCCGACTAGCGCTCGCGCAGCGCCTCGCTGCGGGCTCTCAGGACCGGCTTTAGCAGATAGCTCAGGATGCTCTTGCGCCCGGTGATGATCTGCGTGTCGGTCATCATTCCCGGCGTGATCGGGAGCATCCGCCCGGCCGACTGGAGATAGCTTTTGTCGGTTTCGACGATGACGTTGAAATAGGCCTCCTTGTCGACCTCGTCGTAGATCGAGTCCGCCGACACCTGGACGACCCGTCCGTCGAGCCCGCCGTAGGTCGAGAAGTCGTAGGCGGTGACCTTGACCAGCGCCCGGTCGCCGACCTTGATGAAGGCGATGTCGCTCGGCTTGACGCGCGTCTCGACCAGCAATTTGTCGCCCATCGGGATGATTTCCATGACCTTCTGGCCGGCCTGGACGAAGCCGCCGATGGTCGTCACCTGGAGGTCGTTGACGACCCCCTCCACCGGCGAGCGAAGCTCCATCCGGCCGAGCCGGCCGCGGGCCCCGCGCAGCGATTCCTTGTTGACCGCGAGCTTGGCCTCGATCTGGCTGCGCTCGTTGAGCGCTTCCTGGCGGAAGCTGAAGCCGGCCTCGCTGGCCTGAGCCTGCGCTTCGCGGACCGCGGCCAAGGCGCGCGATTGCTGCTCGCGGGCCGCCGCGATCCGCCCCTGCAGGTCGTTCACTTCGCGCCGGGCGTCGAGCAGGTCGGTCTGCGGGACGATATTCTTGGCCGCCAGCGGCTCGAGCATCGCCACCTGCCGCTGGGCCAGCGCGAGGCTGCCCTGCAGGCTGGTGATGGTCGCCTGCGCTTCGGACGCTTCGCGGCGGCGCTGGTCGGCGCTCGCCTGGAGCGCCGAGATGCGGCTCCGAAGCGCCGACTCGCGCACCTGCCGCAATTGCGCTTCATCGGCGCAATCCGCCCCGACGCAGTTGGTCGAGGTCCTCGTCCCCTCCGCGGCGAGACGCGCCGAGCGCGCCGTCAGGGCTTCCGTCTCGGCCTGGATCTGGCCGAGCTCGGAGGCGCTCTGGGTGTCGTCGAGGCGGGCGAGCAGCTGGCCGCGGCGAACCCGCTGGCCCGAACGCACCAGCAATTCCTGGACGATCGCCGGCTCGGCCGCCTGGATCAGCTGCGCCTTGCTCGACGGGATCACCTTGCCCTGGCCGCTGGTGACTTCGTCGACCTGCGCGAGCATCGCCCAAATGAGGAAGATGGCAAAGCCGATCGCCGAGGCGACGATGATCAGCCGAGAGCCGGTCAGCGGCTGGCGCTGGCGCTTGATCGGACCCATGAAGGGAAGGGTGGCCATGGCTACGCTT
>DASTZO010000231.1:0-2217 GCA_035764265.1 Sphingomicrobium sp. | reverse complement strand
CTGGGCGCGGGCGGGATCGGGGTGTGGCGGGGCAAGGTGACGCAGCTTGGTCCCTCGCGGATCAGCGCCAGCATCGTCAACGGGCGCGGCCAGGCGAGTGTGCGCGTCGTCAGCGCCGGGTTCGCCGGGAAGGGCGGCCCGGCAACGCTCGACGCGACCTATTCGATCGCGGCGGGATCGCGCATCACCCGGGTCGATGCGACCATCACCGGCGCGGTGCCGGATATGATCGCGGGGCTAATTCGCCATCCCGGCGTCGAACTCGTGTCAGGCAGGACCGATCACTGGGCCTTTGCCGGCACCTGGGGCAATCAGAGCCTGGCCAAAGACGATCTCGGCATGGTGCTGTTCTACCGGCACGACCGCGCCGAGGTACAGGTGGGCGACACCGACATCAGCATCCATTTCTGCAACCCCAAGGCGCTGCACTATGCCTTCGCCGCCGCGTGGAGCCAGGAGGCAGGCGGACTCAGGACCCGCCAGGCATTCGAAGCCTGGGCGATGCAGGTCATCGCCCAATTCGAACGGACAGACCATGAGGTGAAGCCGGCAATGACCTGCAGCATGGACCATTAGGTCCCGGCCGCCGGCGCCCGCCTCAGTCGTCGGTGTAGGCGCCCGGCCCGTTCTTCTTGATCGAATCGATCGCGTTCTGGGCACCGGCCTTCGAGCTATAGCCCTCGGTCCAGAAGATCGTTTCGCTGTTATATTTGAACTTGGCGACATATTCGCCGGCCTTGTTCTGCTCGATCACAAACTTGTGGGCCATGGTCCTACTCCCTGCGAACTGATGCAGATCAGCTAGCGCGAAACCGGCCCGGGGAATAGCGGGAAGCGTCGATATGCGCGACCGATGCGTCGGGCGACCGGTCCAGCACCAGCGCCGCCGCCAGCCTGGCCGCGGCGGGGGCGGTCTGGATGCCGAAGCCGCCCTGCCCCGCGCACCAGAACAGGCGCTCGATCTTCGGATCGAAGCCATAGACGGGCAGGCGATCGGGGGCGAAGCTGCGCAGGCCGGCCCATTTATGCTCGAGCTTGGCGACCCGCCAATCGACGGCATGTTCGAACCGGTCGATGGCGATGGCGACGTCAATATCCTCGGGCTGGGCGTCGCAGGGATCGCACGCGATCTCGTCATGCGGGCTGAGCCATAGCCGCCCGCCGGCCTCGGGCTTGAAATAGAAGCTGCCGGTGATGTGGCCGACATGCGGCAAGTCCGCGGGCGGGGCGGGATCGGTGGCGAGCTGGACCATGGTGCGGCGATAGGGCTGGATGCCGATGGGGGCCGCGCCAGCCAGCACCGCGACCGGATCGGCCCAGGCGCCCGCCGCATTGACCAGCAGGTCCGCTTCGAAATCGCCCGCGCGCGTGCGCAGCTTCCACCCGCCGTCATAGTCCGCCGCTTCCAGCGCCGCCGAGGTGACGATCTCGCCCCCCGCCTGCCGGATCGCCTTGAGATACTTCGCGTGCAGCCCGCCCACGTCGATGTACGTGCAGCTCGGCTCCCAGACCGCCATGGTCCAGTCGTCGCGAAGGCCGGGGATACGCTCGCGCGGATCGACCAGCTCCAGCGCCACCCCGCTCGCCGCGAAGCTCGCCAGTTCGGCCTCCACCACAGCCGCCTCGTCGGCGCGGGCAATGTGGAGCGAGCCCAGCGGCTCCAGATACCCCTTCAGCAGCGGCCCCGACGCCGTGGTCAGCGGCTGGACGTAAGGCCCACCATAAGTCTCGGACCAGAACGCCGCCGAGCGACCGGTCGCATGGTAACCCGGCTGATCCTCCATCTCGAGCACCAGCACCCGCGCATGCGGCGCCAGTTCGGCGGCCAGGCTCGCCCCCGCGATCCCCGCCCCTACCACCGCAATATCGTAACGGTTCACGTCTTCGGCGCCCTCGCGGCGAGAAACAGGTCGATTTCGCCGATGGCGCGGTTGCGGACCTTGTCGCCCTCGCGCAGGATCTCATGCGCGCTTTCCTTGCCGAAGCGGACGACGCGGGCATCGGGCAGCTTCGATGCGATCGACGCCGCCGCCTTGGGATCGACCAGCGCGTCGGCCTCGGCGATCAGCATCAGCACGGGGACGTTCATCGCCTTGAGCCGCGGCGAGGTCCGCATCTCGCGGATCGAGCGGAAGCCCTCGATTACCCATTTCCAGCTCGGGGAGCCGGTGACCAGTTCCGGCTTCGTCTGCTGCCAGAAGATTTCGTCCGCATAGC
>DASTZO010000230.1:0-2668 GCA_035764265.1 Sphingomicrobium sp. | reverse complement strand
CGCTTGGAAGCCTTTTCCAGAATTTGCCCCCACAGATTCATGTGCCGATCCTCGTCACTCAACATCTTCCCGCACCGTTCATGAGCGTGTTCGCGCGCCAGCTCGGAGTGGTTGCGGAGAGGGAGGCGCTGGTCGCGATCGACGGCATGGAGCTGGTCCCCGACCGGATGATCATCGCCCCGGGCGACGCGCACCTGACCGTCGACCGAGTCGGCGGCCTCGATGTCGTCCGGCTGACGACCGGCCAGTCGTCGAGCGGCTGCATGCCGTCGCTCGACCCGATGCTCGCCTCGGTCGGGGCGTTGTTCGGCTCCGCATCGCTCGGCGTGGTGCTGACCGGGATGGGCCGCGACGGGGTCGAGGGAGCCGGGCGGATGGTCGCGTGCGGCGGCTCGATCCTCGCCCAGGATTCGGCGAGCAGCGCGGTGTGGGGAATGCCGCGCGCGGTGCTCGAGGCGGGGCTCGCCTGCGCGGTGATGCCGCCCGACCAGCTTGCCCGCCGGATCGCCTCGCGGACCGGAGACTCCGGATGCAGGTGAGCGACAGCTCGAGCCGGATCCTCGCCAGCCTGCTCGAGGCGCGGACCGGTCAGCAACTGACCATGAGCCGGCGCTGGCGGATCGAGACCGCGCTCGCCGCCTTGCTGCGCGAGCGCGGCATCGCCAGCCTCGACGAGCTGATCACCATCCTCGTCATGGGGCGCGAGCCGAGTCTGTCCAACCAGGTGGTGGAGGCGTTGCTGAACAACGAGACCTATTTCTTCCGCGATCGGACGCCGTTCGACCTGCTGGCCTGCCACGCGCTGCCGACGCTCGCCCGAAGCCGCGAATCGAGCCGCCGGATCCGCATCTGGTCCGCCGGCTGCTCGACCGGCCAGGAAGCCTACAGCCTGGCGATGCTGTTCGCGGAGAACCAGCCGGCGTGGCGCGACTGGACCATCGACATCCTCGCCACCGACGTCTCGACCTCGGTCATCGACCGCGCCCGTAGCGGCATCTACACCCAGTTCGAGGTCCAGCGCGGGCTCGGGATCAACCAGACCATCCGCTGGTTCGAGGAGTGCGACGACGGCTGGCGGGCGGTCGAGCCGCTGCGCAAGCCGGTCCGCTTCCAGGTCCACAATTTGCTCGAGCAGCCGCCGCACCCGGGCCAGTTCGACATCGTGCTGTGCCGCAACGTCCTGCTCTACCTGTGCGCCGAAAAGCGCGCGCTGGCGTTTGAGCGGCTGGCGTCGGCGATGGCGCCGGACGGCTGGCTGATGCTCGGCGCCGGCGAGACCGTCATCGGCCAGACCCGCAAGCTCACGTCCGACAGCAACGCCCGCGGCCTCTACCGGCTGGTCGGCGAGGCCGGCGAGGTCGAAAAGTGCACCGGCCACGACCGCAGGGCCGTCGCCGGGGCTTGACCGATCGCATCGGCTCGTGCGCCATGGCGCGCATGGAGACGATCGAGCGGCCATCGCCCAACTTCGACGAGCGGCTGCTGCCGGTGTCGATGATCGTCCTCCACTACACCGGGATGCCCGACGCCGAGGGCGCGCTCGACCGACTGACCTCGCCCGACTCCAAAGTGTCCGCCCATTATCTGGTCGACGAGGACGGCAGCATCTACAGCCTGGTCGATGAATCCATGCGCGCCTGGCACGCCGGAAAGTCGCGCTGGCGCGGGGTCAGCGACGTCAATTCGGCCAGCGTCGGAATCGAGATCGTCAACCCCGGGCACGAATTCGGCTACCGGCCGTTCCCCGACGAGCAGATCGCGGCGCTGATCCCGCTGGTGGCGTCGATCAAGGAGCGCCACGCGATCAGCCGCGGCAATGTCGTCGGCCATTCCGACGTCGCCCCGGCGCGCAAGGAGGACCCGGGCGAGCTGTTCCCGTGGGAAGCGCTGGCCCGGCGGCGGCTGGCGCTTCCGAGCCCGCGGCGCGACCTCATCGACCCGTTCTGGACCGACGCCGGCTTCCTGCTCGCGCTCGAGCGCTTCGGCTACGACGTCACCGACCCGCAAAAGGCCGTGATCGCCTTCCAGCGCCGCTTCCGCCCCGACCTCATCGACGGCATCATCGACGGCGAATGCCGGGCGAAACTGCTGGCGCTGCTCCTGCCAAGACCGCAATAGAGTCGCATCCATCTCGCGCTGCCGGGCGAGAAAGATCATGCGCCGTTCGATTATCGCGCTCACCGCCGTCGCGCTGTCGTTCGCTGCACCGGCGCAAACGCCAACCGAGGGCCATTACCTTTTCGTCTGGACCGCCGATCAGGCCAAGGAGGGCAACGATTTTCTCGTGGTCATCGACGCCGACCCCGCATCACAGACCTACGGCAAATTGGTCTCGGGCATCGGCACCGAAATCAAGAGCGTGCGCATCCACCACACCGAATATGACATGCCCGCCAGCCATATGCTTTTCGCAAACGACCACGATTCTAACCAATCGGTAATCTTCGACCTGCGCGACCCGCTGAAGCCCAAGGTCGCGGCGCGTTTTACAAGCATGAGCGGCTACTCCATGCCGCACAGCTTCCTGCGCCTGCCAAACGGCAATGTCCTCGCTTCCTTCCAGTTCGCCGATCCCGGCGGTCACGGTGACCATGCGACGATGAGCGGCAAGACAGGCGGCCTCGTCGAGATCGACGATCGTGGCAAGGTAGTTCGTGCGGTCAGCAAC
>DASTZO010000229.1:0-2120 GCA_035764265.1 Sphingomicrobium sp. | reverse complement strand
CGGCAGCGAGCGGTACGGCGCGCGCAGCGCCAGATACTCCGCGACCTGCCGGTTCGACGTGTCGCGCAGGCGGGCGAGCGTAACGTGGGGCGTGTACTTGCGCCCTTCCGGCTCAAGCCCGATCCGCTGCATGAGGCGCTCGTGTTCGGCCTGCAGCTCGAGCAGCGCCGGTACCGGCCCCAACGTCGCAACCAAGGCACGCGGCTGGCGGCCGCCGAACGATCTGAGGTCGTCGAAATAGAGCTCGAACGGCCCGCGCCGCACCCGTCCGAGCAGCGACGCCACTTCGTGCGCGACCGATTCGTCGACGTCGCCGATGAAGCGCAGTGTCACGTGATAGTTCTCGGGGTCGATCCAGCGGGCGCCGGGAAGCCCGCCGCGCAGCGATGCGAGCGACTGAGCGACGTCGGCGGGGATTTCAAGACCGGTGAAAATGCGGGGCATGAGATTTCAGCGAGGGTGCGAACCGTTCCCTTGAGGCGGAAGTTGATCATGTGGCGGCGATTCGCGCGACATTTCTAGCGGGTTGCTCCCACATGGATGTGACAGTTCCCGTCATGAACCGCGCTTCTCGCGGGCGCGCGCCACCAGTTCCTCGACCTTGGGCAGGATGCGGCCAACGATGGCATCGACACCAGCCCGGGTCGGGTGGAGCCCGTCGCGTTGGTTGAGGCGGCTCTCGGCGGCGATGCCGTCGAGGAAGAACGGATAGAATACCACATCGTACTTCGCCGCCAGTTCCGGATAGATCGCCTCGAATTGCCGCGCATATTCGGGTCCCAGATTGGGCGCGGCACGCATGCCGGCGAGCAGCACGGCAATCCGACGGTCGGTCAGCCGCCGCACGATTTCTTCCAGCGCCCGGCGGGCAATCTGGGGGTCCGTGCCCCGCAGCATGTCGTTGGCGCCGAGTTCGACGATGACCGCATCGGTGTCCGCCGGCACTGCCCAGTCGAGCCGGGCCAAACCTCCCGAAGCGGTGTCGCCCGACACCCCCGCGTTGGCGATCTCCACGGCGAGGCCGCGCGCTCGTAGCGCCTTTTCGAGCTTGGCCGGAAATGCCTCGGATGCCGCCAGTCCAAGACCGGCCGTGAGCGAATCGCCAAGCGCGACGATCTTCACCGGCCGCTCCGCCGCCGGCGCCGCCGCTACCGCCACCAGCAGGACCAGGAGCGGAACCCCGGCGTAACGGGCCACCGTCTGGACCCAGGCGGCAAAACTCCCATATGAGCGAGGCGCAACTCCCTGCACCGCCGGGCGGGGTGGCAACAGAAAGCGACGGGACGACGGCATGCAGGAATCCTCTCTTCGCGGCGGACCAGGCCACGGTCCGGCGCCCGGTCCCGCAATCGCGCTCACCGGGGTCAACCTGTCGCTCGGACGCGGCGCGGCGCGGGTCCATATCCTCAAGAACATCGACCTGCATATAGGTGCCGGTGAGGCAATTGGCCTCGTCGGCCCCTCCGGTTCCGGCAAATCGACGTTGCTGATGGTCATGGCCGGGCTCGAACGGGCCGATGCCGGCGATGTCGTCGTGGCCGGCGAGGCGCTCGGCCGGCTGGGCGAGGACGCGCTGGCCCGCTTCCGCGGCCGCCACATTGGTATCGTTTTCCAGTCCTTCCACCTCATCCCGACGATGACCGCGCTCGAGAACATCGCGGTACCGCTCGAGCTCGCCGGCATCCAGGATGCCCACATCCGTGCCGAGCGGGAATTGGCCGCGGTCGGCCTCGCCGAACGGCGCGACCATTACCCGGCGCAACTTTCCGGCGGCGAACAGCAGCGGGTCGCGCTGGCGCGAGCGCTGGCGCCGGATCCGGCGATCCTCATCGCCGACGAGCCCACCGGCAATCTCGACGAGACCACGGGCCGGGAAATCATCGACCTGTTGTTCGCCGGGCACGCCGAGCGCAACACCACGCTGGTCCTGGTCACGCACGACACCGCGCTCGCGCGGCGTTGCGACCGGGTGGTGCGGCTGCGCTCCGGCCGGATCGAGCACGAGCCCCGCCGCGAGGCGCAGCCCTCATGAACGCGCCGTTTAGGCTCCCTCCGCCTGAGGCGGACAAATCGCCCGCCTCGCTGCCGCTGCGCTTTGCGTTGCGGGAATTGCGTGGTGG
>DASTZO010000228.1:0-3170 GCA_035764265.1 Sphingomicrobium sp. | reverse complement strand
CTCGTCGCCGATCGGATGGCCGAGCGTGTCGTTGACTTCCTTGAACCGATCGAGGTCGACCAGCAGCAGGGCATGAAGCTTGTCGCCGCCGAGCTGTGCAACGGCCTTCAGTTCCTCGCCGAACGACGCCCGGTTGGGAAGGCCGGTCAAATCGTCGTGGCTGGCCAGATATTCGCTGCGCTCCGCCGCCCGGCGCCGCTCCGTGATGTCCTCGCGGGTCGCGACCCAGCCGCCCCCGGGCAGCGGGCGGCGCTGGATGTCGATGATCCGGCCGTTGCACAGCCGGATCTCGCTTCGGCCGGGAGCGTGCTGCGAATTGCTGGTCTCGTCGAGATGATGCTCCAGAGTCCCCTTCGGCAAGCTGCCGTTGCTGATGCGGAAGGCCAGAACGTCGGCCAGCGACGTGCCGCAGGCGAGGAGCGCGACCGGCATGTCGTAAAGCTCGGCATAGCGGCGGTTGAAGGTGACGAGCCGGTCGTTTTCGTCATACATCGACAGGCCCTGGGCCATGCTGTTGAGCGCGGCGCTGCTGATGTCGGCCTGCTGCTTGAGCTCGCAGGTCAATTGCGCCCGCTGCCGGTCGCCTGCCAGCACCGCGTCTTCCATGACTTTGAGCCGCTGGGCTTCGCGCATCTCGAGACGCACCAGCTTGCGCTGGAACAGGACGGCGACGAGGCTGATGAACAGGATCAAGAGCGTCGCGCAGGCGATGATGATCGCCAGCGTCGTGCTTTCAATCGCCTTGGCGGCGATTTCGGAAGAATCGGGATGGATGACCGCCGCCGACATGGCGAGGAAGTGAAGGCTGCAGATCGCCGCGGCAAAGAGGAGCGCCGGGCGCCAGGCGATGAATTGCGGTCGGCGGCGGTAGTCCGCCACCGCGGCGATGCTGAACGCCACCGCGAGGATCACCGAACTTGCGACCAGCCGCGAATCCCACTTGATATGGCCGGCCATGCTCATCGCCGACATGCCGATATAATGCATGGTGACGATGCTTGCGCCGATCAGGAAGCCACCGGCGACGGAGGCGCCGGCGCGATTGCGCTCGAACGTCCACCAGCCCAGTCCGCCGATGACGACCGCGGCCAGCACCGAGAGCAAGGTCTCATCCAGATCATAATTGACCGGGATTGCCGGCTCGTACGCCAGCATGGCGACAAAATGCGTCGACCAGATGCCGATCGCGGAGACGAATGCGGCAAGCGCAATCCAGGCGGTCTCGCGGCGGCCGCCGCGTCGCGCATGATCCAAAGTGGCGAAGGTCGTGAACGCCGCCAGAAGGCAGATTGCGGCCGCGACCAGCACCAGCCCGAGATCATGTTCGTAAACGATGCAGGAGATTATCCGCAGCACCACTCGGCTCCCGGCCATCCGGCGCGAGCCTTGACCCGTTGAGCTTGAAGGCTTTGTTACCGATTCCGCCGGAACGGATGGAGCTGCACTCGACCGTTCGCCGATCCCGATGACCGAAGCGGCGCCGAGATCGCCGGTGCAGACAAGCCACCCGCTCCGTGCCAACAATCGCCGCAATGCCGCGCCGCAGACGACGATCCCTTGCCAAGCGCGCCGCCGGCTGGGCGCTGCTCGCGCTCGCGGCGGTCCCGGCCCTGTACCTGCTCGCCGCGCTGGCGGGCTCGCTGATCCCGGTCAACCGCGGCTGGCGGGAGCCCGACCAAGGCATCACCATCTATCTCGCCGACAACGGCATCCACGCCGACATCATCATGCCGGCTAGGCTCGGGAACCTCGACTGGGAACCGCTGGTGCCCAAGCGCCATTTCGCCGCGGCGCATCCGCAAGCGCGCTGGGTGGCGTTCGGGTCGGGCGAGGAGCGGGTCTATCTCGAGACCCCGCGCTGGCGCGACATCAAGCCGAAGACGGTGTGGTCGGCGCTGACCGGCGGCAAACGGGTGATGCACGTCGAGTGGGTCCGCGATCCGGGCTACGCGGCGCGCGAGATCCGGCTGAGGCCCGAGGAGTACCGGCGGCTGTGGGCGGCGATCCGCGCCGACTTCGAGCTCGATGCCGGCGGGCGCACGCGGCGCATCGACGCGCCGGGCTACGGCTGCTGCGATGCCTTCTACTGGGCGACCGGCAAGGCGAACGCGATCCGCACCTGCAACAGCTGGGCCGCCAACCGCCTGCGCCTCGCCGGCATCAAGACCAGCGCGTGGCCGCCGTTCGTCCAGGGGCTGGTGTGGCGGTATCGGAAATCCTCCCGGGAGGGCGGAGGAGCCTAGAGCACGTACCTCGACAGGTCGGCGTTCTTGGCGATTCCGGACAATTGCCGGTCGACGAAGGCGGCGTCGATGGTCAGGGTCTCGCCGCCGCGGTCCTCGGCCTCGAAGCTGATGTCCTCGAGCAATTTCTCCATCACCGTCTGGAGCCGGCGGGCGCCGATGTTCTCGACCGCCTCGTTGACCTCGGCGGCGATCCGGGCGAGCGCCTCGATGCCCTCGTCGGTGAAGTCGATGGTCACGCCCTCGGTCGCCAGCAAAGCCCGGTACTGCTCGGTCAGGCTGGCCCGGGTCGCCGACAGGATTCGGACGAAATCGGCCTGGGTCAGCGCCTTCAGCTCGACCCGGATCGGAAGCCGGCCCTGAAGCTCGGGAAGCAGGTCGGCGGGCTTGGCCATGTGGAACGCGCCCGAGGCGATGAACAGCATGTGGTCGGTCTTGATCGGCCCGTATTTGGTGGCGACGGTGGTCCCCTCGATCAGCGGCAGCAGGTCGCGCTGGACGCCCTCGCGGCTGACCGAGCCGCCGCGCACGTCGCTGACCGCGATCTTGTCGATCTCGTCGAGGAAGACGATGCCGTTGGCCTCGGCGTCGGCCAGAGCCGCGCGGTTGACGTCGTCGGGGTCGAGGCGGCGGTCGGCCTCCTCCTCGGTCAGGCGGGCGAACGCGTCGGGCACCTTCAGCTTGCGCCTCGCCCTGGGGGTTTGGCCGAGCGCCTTGCCCATCATCGACTTCAGATCGAACATTTGCGCGCCCATGCCGGGAATCTCGAACGGCATGGACGGGGCTTCCTCGACCTCGATCTCGACTTCGGCGGTGGCGAGGCTGCCGTCGGCGAAACGTGCACGGAAGCTGGCCCGGGTCGCCTCGCTCGACCCCTTGCCGGTGAGAGCATCGAGCAACCGGTCCATCGCCGCTTCCTCGGCCGCG
>DASTZO010000227.1:0-4412 GCA_035764265.1 Sphingomicrobium sp. | reverse complement strand
CCCGGAACGAGCCCTCGTCGACGAGCAGCTCCACGCGCTCGCGCGCCGTCAGCTTGCCGCGCGCGTGCTGTTGTTCGATCCGTTTCGCTCCCCCGCCGAGCAGCGCCTCGTCGCGGATGGCGCGCAGGCGCGCCAGCTTGTCGGCGGTCGACATCGGTCTGATGGGCTCCTCGGGATACGTCGGTGGTGGGCCCAGCAGGGATCGAACCTGCGACCAGCCGGTTATGAGCCGGATGCTCTGACCACTGAGCTATGGGCCCGCGAAGAGGACGGTGGACAAGTCCGAGTATATCGGCTCGTCTTTGCACAAAGACATCGACATCGAGCCACATTGTGGATAACTCGGCTGGCCCCGCCGGACCGCCGGCGGCTATCATCGGCGCAGCCGCGACGGACCGATCCACCGATCTGGCATCGCGGCGCGAAGGCTCCACCCGCCGCCCGCAGACGCGAAGGTGTCGTGACTTGACCAAGGTAATCAGCATCGCGAACCAGAAGGGCGGCGTCGGCAAGACGACCACCTCCATCAACTTGGGCGGGGCGCTCGCCGAGCTGGGCTACCGCGTCCTGTGCATCGACATGGACCCGCAGGCGAACCTGACGGTCGGCCTGGGGATCTCGCTCTCCGACGTCAAGGCCTCCATGTCCGACGTCCTCTCCGAGGACCGCAGCGGTCTCGAGGAGATCGTCAAGCAGACCGAGATGTCGGGACTGTCGGTCGCCCCGGCGACGCTGGAGCTGGCGAGCACCGAGGTCGAGCTGTTCACCGCCATCGGCCGTGAGATGGTCCTGCGCGACGCGCTGGAGGGATGGGTCGAGCGCCAGTTCGACGTCGTCATCATCGACTGCCCACCGACGCTGGGCCTGCTGACCATCAACGCGCTGGTGGCCAGCAACCGGGTGATCATCCCGGTCCAGACGCAGTACTACGCGATCAAGGGCCTGACCGCGCTGATCAAGGTGATCAACACCATCAAGCTCAAGCTGAACCACGACCTCGAGATCCTCGGCCTGCTGGCCACCTTCTACGACGGGCGCACGGTGCTCGCCCGCGAGATGCTCGAGAACCTGCGCGAGCTGGGTGACCATCGGGTCTTCAACACCATGATCAAGAACACGGTGAAGCTCGGCGAGGCGCCGCTCACCGGGAAGCCGGTGACCGAGTACGCGACCAACTCGGCCGCCGCGCGCGCGTATCGCGACCTGGCACGAGAGGTGGTGGAGCTTGGGTAGCAGCAGCAAGCGGCCGGCGTTCCGCGAGAACATCCATCGCCTCTTCGACGAGGCGCAGTCGGCCGACCTGGCACCGGGCATCGTCTCGCTGATCGAGTCGCGGGCCACCCGCGCGCAGCTCCGCGAGGTCGGCATCGACAAGATCCTGCCCAACCCCGCCCAGCCGCGACTCTCGTACGAGGAGGACTCGCTCACCGAGCTCGCCGACAGCATCCGCGAGCACGGGGTGCTGCAGCCGATCCTGGTCCGCACGGTCGGCAACCAGTACGAGCTCATCGCCGGCGAGCGGCGCTGGCGGGCGTCGCGCATGGCGGAGCGCGAGACGATCCCGGCCATCGTCGTGGAGTTCGACGAGCAGACGGCCCTCGAGGTGAGCATCATCGAGAACCTCCAGCGCGAGGATGTCTCGCCGCTCGAGGAGGCCTCGATGTTCCGCAAGATGACGGACCTCGGCTACAGCGTCCGGCAGCTGGCGCAGAAGATCGGCAAGGACAAGGGCTACGTCGAGAACCGCATCCGGCTGGCGGAGGCGCCGCCCGAGATCCGCGAACTGGTGTCTTTGCGCAAGGACACGCTCTCGCACGCCTACGAGCTGATGAAGATCGGCGACGAGCGGACCCGGCGCCGGCTGGCCAAGAAGGTCGCGGCGGGCGAGCTGACGCTGGCCAAGCTGCGTGCCATCACCGGTGGCGAGGAGAGCGACCACCCCGAGGGCCGGCCGAAGCGGCGCGCCAGGACGGTGGCCGGCGAGGTGGCCGTGGCGAAGGCCACCGACAACGCGCTGCTCGACACCAAGAACCGCCTCGCCGACTCGGTCGACGAGCTGGTGGACCTGCTGCGGCAGCGCGAGGTGATCGACCAGATCCCGGCGGTCAACCGCGACAACCTGGCCAAGTACCTGACCATCACGCGGCTCAAGATCGAGAACGCGATCGCGATCATCCGCTCCAGCCCGGCTCCCGAGGAGCCGTAGTCCCCCACCGGACCGATGCGGCCGCCCCCGGCGGCCGGGTGGCGCGCGACCTACGGCGTGTAGGCCATCACCTCGCGCTGGTCGACGAGGAAGTCGATGAGCTTGGCACGCGCCTGCGGGTCGATCCTGCGCAGCCCGGCGACCGCCTTCGGCAGCTCGAAGATCGGCGCGGCCAGGGCGCCCGCGGTGTCGATCCCGACGACGTGGTCCGGGCCGCCTCCGACCAGGAACGCCCGCTGGAAGCCGCGCTCGTCCAGGCCCGCGGCACGGCAGAAGGCGGAGATGGCCGTTCCGACGCCCATCCGCTTGGCGAAATCGATGAACAGGTCACCCGACCAACGGTCGATCTGGTCGTCGCTCTGCTCGGTCACCATGGCGCGGTAGGTGGCCGCGTCGCTCTCGCTCAAGGGGGTCTCCAGTGCTGCTCGCGCCGATTCTAGCGATGCGCGACGGGGCCCGTCGGCGGCCGCCGACGGGCTGCTATCCTCCGGCCATGATCAACCGCGCGGGCGATCCGCGGACCGACGACACGATCGTCTACGAGCTGCTCCGGACCCCGCGGGGAGGCGACGCGATCGCCGTCGGGCGGGCGACCTTCCGCGCCGGACGCAGCGACGTCGACGCCCCGGACGAGGTGGCGATCGCGGTCCGTGAGCTTCTCGAGCGCGGGTTCGTCGACCGCATCCAGTCCGACGAGCGCCCGCGCGGGTACCGCCGCAGCGGCAGTGGCCGCGTCGAGATGCTGGTCCCCGGCATGGCCGAGCACTTCATCGCCCGCCTGCGCGGCCTGTGGCTCCCCTACCCCGACGGCTCGGTGGTCACCGCCCGCGAAGCCGGCATCGTGGGGACGGTGCCTGCCCCGTCCCTGGCCGTCCCCGACGGCGGGGAGACCGGCCCTGCGATCACCGATGCCGCCATCCGTCGTTCCAGCCTCGCCGAGGCGGACCACCTGCTCGACAAGCGGCCCATCGTGCGGGCCAACCCGCCGGCGCCCGGCCTGCGCGCAGCGCCATCGGTCAGGCGCACCGACTGCGGATGGATCACCTAGGTATTACCAGGTTCACGTAGATATACGGCCGCGCTGCCGCGCCGGCACCGGGTCCGCCTGCTCGGCTATCATCCAGCCATGCGCGCCTATTACCTCATCCCCCTGCTCGTCGCGGTGGCCGCCGTCGCCTACTGGCTGCTGGCGTACGAGGCGGCCGGGGCGGTCATGCTCCTCATCTTCGCCGGCGCCATGGCGCTGATGGGATGGATCCTGCTCCCCACCCTCGGCGACGTGGGCCACACCGCCCCGATCGATCCCGATTTCGAGGACCCGGGCCGCTAGGGACAGCGAAAACGCCGGATCCCTGTGGCTGCCCTAGCGGCTGAGCCGCTAACACAGGGAACCGGCGTTCAGTAGTACTAACGGACCAGGTGCGCCGCCGTTAGCCGGCTCGGCGCTCAATCACCGGATACCCGTGTCGTAGCCAACCGTGATCGGCTCGGGATCATCGGTCACGACGATCGTCATCTCCTCGGCCGTGCCCATCAGCCCCTCCACCGGCTGTGGGACCAGGACGTAGCTGCCCGGCGCCAGCTGGAGCGTGGCGTGGCCGGCATCGTCGCTCCGGACGGTCGTCACCGTGCGCCCGTCGGGGCCGCGGACGATCAGCTCGGCCCCGGCGACCGGTCGATCGTCGCAGCTCGGGTCGGGCGGGTCGGTGACGACCGGGCAGACCGGGCCGGCGGTCACGGTGACCGGTACGGCGACGGTGGCTGCGGCCGGCGGCGCGCAGGCGGCGAGCAGCAGCGCCAGGACAAGGATCGGTCGGGTGCTCATGCGCCCGGGACGCCGCGGGGCGCCGAACGGTTGCACAGCCTCGGGCACGCGCGCATGGCGAAGCTAGGCGGCCGCAACCATGTTCCGACCGGCGCGCTTGGCCATCGACAGGGCGACATCGGCGGTAGGCACCAGGGTCGCCAGCGACGGATCGCCGGCCGGGATGGTGGCGACACCGGCGCTCACCGTGCAACGGACCGATTCGCCGTCCTCGGTGGGGAAGGCCATCTTCTCGAACGCGGCACGGATCTGGTCTGCCACGCGGACCGCGTCGTGCCGATCGGTGCCGGCCAGCACCGCAACGAATTCCTCGCCGCCGTAGCGGGCCACCACGTCAGCGCGTCGCAGGCGCGAGGCCAGCAGCTTGCCGAACTCGCTCAG
>DASTZO010000226.1:0-2380 GCA_035764265.1 Sphingomicrobium sp. | reverse complement strand
GGTTGCTGCGCGACCCCAAGGTGGCGCAGGACCTCGAGCGCGAATGAAGCCGCTCGCCGAGCCCATGACGGGCGAGGATTGCCGGGCCGAGCCGCTGACCGAGGCCCACCGCGAGCCGCTTCGCGCCGCCTGCGCCGAGGACCCGGACATCTGGGACATCTATTACGCCAGCTACGCGCCCGCGGAGTTCGACTCGAGCTTCGACGCGCTCCTGAAGCGGCCGTGGGTGCCGTTCGCCCTCTACGACGGCGACGCGTTCGTCGGCATGAGCTGCTTCCTCAACATCGACGAGGGCCGCCAGGCGCTCGAGATCGGCAGCACTTACTATCGCCCCTCGCATCGCGGCACGGGCTTCAACCGCCGCTGCAAGGCCATGATGCTGGCCCATGCGTTCGAGCGCGGCTGCCGCCGGGTCGAGTTCCGGGTCGATTCGCGCAACACGCGCAGCCAGGCGGCGATGAAGAAGCTGGGAGCGGTGCGCGAGGGCGTGCTGCGCGGCGACCGCATCACCTGGAACGGCCACGTCCGCGACACCGTGCTGTTCGCAATCCTCAAGGATGAGTGGCCGGTGTGACGCCGAGCCGCTAATCGGCTTCCTCGATGGCCAAGCTCTATTTCTACTATGCGGCGATGAACGCCGGGAAATCGACCACGCTCCTGCAGGCCGACTTCAACTATCGCGAGCGCGGCATGGCGACCATGCTGTGGACCGCGGCCCACGACGACCGCGCCGGGTCGGGGCTGGTCGGCTCGCGGCTCGGCCTGACCATCGCGGCGCACGCTTATTCGCCCGACATCGACCTGTTCGACGCGGTCGGCGAGGAATTGAAGCGCCGCGAGCTCCACTGCGTGCTGGTCGACGAGGCGCAGTTCCTGACCCGCGGCCAGGTGCTGCAGCTGTGCCGGCTGTGCGACGAGGTCAATCTGCCGGTGCTCTGCTACGGCCTCAGGACCGACTTCCTCGGCCAGTTGTTCGAGGGCAGCGCGGCGCTGCTCGCGCTCGCCGACGCGCTCGTCGAGCTGAAGGCGGTGTGCGAATGCGGCCGCAAGGCGACGATGAACCTGCGCGTCGATGCCGAGGGCCACGCGGTCGCGGCCGGCGAGCAGACCGAGATCGGCGGCAACGACCGTTACATCGCGCTCTGCCGCCGCCATTTCTTCGAGCGGCTGAAGGAAGGCGAAGCCCGCCAGCTGAGCCTTGATATCCCGCGGTGATCCACGGCTGGATCATCCTCGACAAGCCGGTCGGGCTCGGCTCGACCCAGGCGGTCGGGGCGGTCAAGCGGATCCTGCGCGAAGCCGGCGAGCCCAGGACAAAGGTCGGCCACGGCGGGACGCTCGACCCGCTGGCCAGCGGGGTGCTGCCGATCGCGCTCGGCGAGGCGACCAAGCTCGCCGGCCGGATGCTCGATGCGACCAAGGAGTATGAGTTCACGGTCGGCTTCGGCGAGGAGACCGACACGCTCGACGCGGAGGGGCGGGTGGTGGAGACCAGCGACCGCCGTCCGGCGCGCGCGGAGATCGAGGCGGTGCTGCCGCGCTTCACCGGCGCGATCGAGCAGGTGCCGCCGGCCTTTTCCGCGCTGAAGATCGAAGGGCAACCGGCATACAAGCGCTCGCGGGCCGGCGAGCAGCTCGACATGGCCGCGCGCGATGTGACGGTGCACGAGCTGCGGCTGCTCGAGAGCAGCCCGGACGAGGCGACGTTCGCCGCCTCCGTGTCCAAGGGCACCTACGTCCGGAGCCTCGCCCGCGACATTGCCCGGGCGCTCGGGACGGTCGGGCATGTGACCATGCTCAGGCGCACGCGCGCCGGCGCGTTCGGCCTGGAAATGGCGATTTCGCTGGACTTTCTCGAGGCAGCCGCTAAGGCGCGGCGGCTTGATGGGGCGGTTCTCCCGCTAACCGCGGCGCTGGACGACATCCCGGCCCTCCCCGTCACCCCCGGCCAGGCCCAGCTGCTCCGACACGGACAGAAGCTTGCCGGTTTCCCCGCGACGCCGGGGCTTGCGCTCGCCACCGACGACGATCGTCCGGTTGCGCTGGTGGAAGCTTCGGCAGGCGGCCTTCGGGTCGTTCGCGGGTTCAACCTTTGAAGATGAGGAGTTTGACGATGTCGATCACTGCCGAGCGCAAGGCCGAGCTGATCAAGGAGCATGGCCGCGGGTCCGACGACACCGGTTCGCCCGAGGTCCAGGTCGCGATCATCACCGACCGGATCAACACTCTGACCGAGCATTTCAAGACCCACGCGAAGGACAACCATTCGCGCCGCGGCCTGCTGATGATGGTCAACAAGCGGCGGTCGCTGCTCGATTATCTCCGCCGCGAGGATGAGAAACGCTACACCGACCTCATCGCCAAGCTGGGTCTGCGCAAG
>DASTZO010000225.1:0-5240 GCA_035764265.1 Sphingomicrobium sp. | reverse complement strand
GGCTCGGGGTGGCGCCGCGCTCGGAGGAGGACGACCGCAGCCTCGCCGCCGCACTCGTCCGGGCGCTCCAGTCGCGCGACGCCGCCATCGACCGCATCTTCTTCGATTGGCGCGGCGGCCGCGACCCGGGCGCGGACCGGTATCCGACCGAGCCGTTCCGGGCGCTGGCCGCCGCCCTGCAGGGCCGCGAGCGCCCGGCCGCCCACCCCTACTGGTCGGATTCCGGGCCCTGCTCGATGCATATCGAGGAGGTCGAGGCGATCTGGTCGGCGATCGCCGAGCGCGACGACTGGGCGCCGTTCGAGGCCAAGGTCGCCGCGGTCCGCCGGATGGGCGAGGCGATGGCCGCGGACATGGCCGCACCGGCTTGACGCCGCGCCCAAGTTCGTGAAGCGCGCGGCACAATGACCAAAAGCGAAACGGCCAAGACCCTGGTCTCGACCGACCCGGCGACCGGCGCGGAAATCTGGTCGGGCCCGATCGGCGACCCGGCCGCCGAGGTCGCCGCGGCGCGGGAGGCGGCCGGCGCCTGGGCCGCGCATTCGCTCGCCTATCGCTCCGAGGCGGTGCGCCGCTTCGCCAATGTCGTGCGCAAGCGCGAGGAAGAGTTCGCGACCCTGATCTCGACCGAGACCGGCAAGCCGTTCTGGGAGGCCCGGACCGAGGTCGCGGCGGTCATCAACAAGGTCCAGATCTCGATCGACGCTTATTCGGAGCGCACTCCGCAGCGCAGGCTCGAGGCGGCGCTCGGCAGCAAGATCGCGGTCCGCCACAAGCCGCACGGGGTGCTGGCGGTGCTCGGCCCGTACAACTTCCCGGCCCACCTGCCCAACGGCCACATCGTCCCGGCGCTGATCGCCGGCAACGCGGTGGTCTTCAAGCCGTCCGAGAAGACCCCGGCGACCGGCGCCTTCCTCGTCGAATGCTTCCACCAGGCGAAGATTCCCGAAGGCGTCGTCCGGCTGCTGGTCGGCGGTCCCGACCAGGGCCGGGCGCTCGCCGCCGAGCCCGGCATCGACGGCCTGCTGTTCACCGGCTCGGCGCGCGTCGGCAAGGCGCTTCACAAGCAATTCGCCGACACGCCCCACAAGATCCTCGCGCTCGAGCTCGGCGGCAACAACCCGCTGGTGGTGTGGGACGCCAAGGACGTCGACGCAGCGGCGGCGATCGTCGTCCAGTCGGCCTATCTGTCGGCCGGCCAGCGCTGCACCGCGGCCCGCCGGCTGATCGTCGAGGACGGCCAGCACGGCCCGCTCGTCGAGGCCATCCAGCGGCTTGTCGACCGGATCATCGTCGACCAGCCGTTCGCCGACCCGCAGCCGTTCATGGGCCCGCTGATCGACCTGCCGTCGGCCGACCATCTCCAGGAGCAATGGCTGGGGCTGATGATGAAGGGCGGCAAGCCGGTGCGGCGGCTCGACCGCCCGGTCGAGGACCGGCCGTTCCTGACCCCGGCGCTGATCGACGTCACCGCCATCGCCGACCGCCCCGACGAGGAATTGTTCGGCCCGGTCCTGCAGCTGATCCGGGTCGAGGATTTCGACGCCGCGATCGCCGAGGCGAACAACACCCGCTTCGGGCTCGCGGCGAGCCTGGTCGGCGGCGGGCCGGAGCTCTACGACCGCTTCTGGGCCAATATCCGCGCCGGGGTGATCAACTGGAACAAGCCGACCAACGGCGCGCCGTCGAACGCGCCGTTCGGCGGCGTCGGCCTGTCCGGCAACCACCGGCCGAGCGCTTATTACGCGGCCGATTATTGCGCGTACCCGGTGACCAGCAGCGAAGCGTCGGTGGTCCGGGCCACGATCGGCGAGGGGCTGAAGGACCCCAATCTGCTCGAGGACTGACCGCGATTTCGATGTGAGTCCGAAACGACACAGGACGGCAGGGAAAGTCGGGCCCGCCCCCGCTTCGTGTTGATCGGGCGGCCGAGCCGTGATTCAACCGGCGCGCACTGGCGAACGAACGGAGGATCCCATGTCCCTGGCGTTCTCGATGGTCGAGCGGCTGCACCACCAATTGCGGCTCGCACTCTCCCCATCCTACCGCGGCATCCGCCGGCGGCTCGCGCAAATCGGCGCCGGTCCCGGCTGAGCTAACGCCGCCTGCCCATCCGGACAGGCGGCGCCCCCGCCCCATCCATAAATCTCGGCCTAGCTGCGGATCTCCGGCAGATAGCCGTCGTCGGCCGCGTCGCTGAACTTGGTGATCCGGCTGTCGAACTTGAGGCGCACCTTGCCGGTCGCGCCGTGGCGCTGCTTGGCGACGATCAGCTCGGCGAGGCCGTAGACCCGGTTCATGTCCCGCGCCCATTCCTCGTGCATCTCGTGGACCTTGGCGTCGTCGCCCTCGGCCGGCCGCTTGGGCTCGCGCGAGGCGACGTAATAATCCTCCCGGTAGATGAACAGGACGATGTCCGCGTCCTGCTCGATCGATCCGGACTCGCGCAGGTCGGAGAGTTGGGGACGCTTGTCCTCACGGCTCTCGACCGCGCGGCTCAATTGCGACAGGCCGACCACCGGCAGGTCGAGCTCCTTGGCCAATTGCTTGAGGCCGCGGCTGATCTCCGAGATTTCCTGGACCCGGTTCTCGTTCGAATTCCTGCCGGTGCCCTGGAGCAGCTGCAGATAATCGATGATCACCATGCCGATGCCCTTCTGGCGCTTCAGGCGCCGGGCGCGGGCGCGAAGCGCGGCGATGGTGAGGCCGGGCGTATCGTCGATGTACAGCGGCAGGCTCTGCAATTCGCCCGCGGCGCGCGCGAGCTGGCGGAACTCCTGCTTGCTGATCTTCCCCATGCGCAAATTTTCGGAGCTGATGCCCGACTGTTCGGCGAGGATTCGGGTCGCCAGCTGGTCGGCCGACATTTCGAGACTGAACAGGGCCACCGCCGCGCCCGCCCCCTTGCCCGGCTCGACCCCGTCGTCGGCGTCGCGCAGGAAGCGCTGCGCGGCGGCGAACGCGATGTTGGTCGCGAGCGAGCTCTTGCCCATGCCGGGGCGGCCGGCGATGATGATCAGGTCGGAGCGGTGCAGGCCGCCGATCTTCGAGTTGAGGCTGTCGAGGCCGGTGGTGATCCCCGACAGATGGCCGCCGTTGTTGAGCGCCCGCTCGGCCATCTCGATCGCCAGCTTGGTGGCCTCGCCGAACGATTTCGCCTTGCCTTCGGCGCCGCCTTCCTCGGCGACCTTGTAGAGCTCGGTCTCGGCCCTTTCGATCTGGGCGATCGGGGCGACTTCCTCGCTGGTGTCGAGCGCGCTCTCGACGAGGTCGCGGCCGACCCCGATCAGCGCCCGAAGCAGCGCCAGATCGTAGATCTGGGCGGCGAAGTCGCGCGCCCCGATCACCGCCGCGCCCGAGCCGGTCAGCTGCGCGAGATAGGCCGGACCGCCGACCTCCTTGATCCCTTCGTCGGCCTCGAACAGCGGCCTGAGAGTCACCGGGTTGGCGATCATGTTGCGGTCGGTCAGGCGCAGGATCGCCTCGTAGATGCGGCCGTGCAGCGGCTCGAAGAAATGGTGCGGCTGGAGCCGCGTCTGGATGTCCTCGACCAGCCGGTTGTCGATCATCAGCGCGCCCAGCAGAGCGGCTTCCGCCTCGACGTTCTGGGGGAGCGCTGGGCTTCCCGCGGTAGCCGCGGGGTCGGCGATTCGAAGGATTTCTGCCATGGCTTCGGCTTACCGAGTTTGGCCCCACAACCTCCATCCAAAGTTCGCAACTTGCAAACTTTTTCGTGGACTGGCCTGTGGATGGAAAGTGGCATTGCGCGGCCCGCCCAAGCACGGCTAGGCCAGCAGCCGATGACCATCCAATCGGACCGCTGGATTCGCGAGCAGGCACTTAAGCATGCGATGATCGAGCCGTTCGTCGAGGCGCAGCGGCGCGAGGGCTGCATCAGCTACGGCCTGTCGTCCTACGGCTACGACGCGCGGGTCTCGAACCATTTCAAGATCTTCACCAACGTCGATTCGGCGACCGTCGACCCCAAGGACTTCGCCGCCAACAGCTTCGTCGACCGCGAGGTCGACGTGTGCATCATCCCGCCCAACAGCTTCGCGCTCGCCCACACGGTCGAATATTTCCGGGTGCCGCGCGACGTGATGGTGATCTGCCTCGGCAAGTCGACCTATGCGCGCTGCGGGATCATCGTCAACGTGACCCCGCTCGAGCCCGGCTGGGAAGGCCATGTGACCCTCGAATTCTCCAACACCACGCCGCTGCCGGCCAAGGTCTACGCCAACGAGGGCGCGTGCCAGTTCCTGTTTTTGAAGGGCAACGAGCCGTGCGAGACCAGCTACGCCGACCGCGCCGGCAAATATATGGGCCAGCGCGGGGTCACCTTGCCGAAGCTGTAGCGTGACCCTCGAGGACGCGCGCGCGCTCGACGAGGCCGACCCGCTGCGCCATGCCCGCGACCGCTTCCGGCTTCCCGCCGACCTCATCTATCTCGACGGAAATTCGCTGGGCGCGCTGCCGGCGGCGACCCCGGAGCGCCTCGCCGAGCTGGTCGAGCGCCAGTGGGGCGACCAGCTGATCGCCAGCTGGAACCGCCATGGCTGGATCGAGGCCCCGGCCCGGGTCGCGGCGAAGCTCGCGCCGCTGCTCGGAGCGCGGCCGGACGAGCTGCTGATCGCCGATTCGACCTCGGTGTCGCTGTTCAAACTGCTGGTCGCCGCGGTTCGAGCCCGCCCTGGACGCTCGACGATCCTCTCGGCACGGGGCAATTTCCCGACCGACCTCTATGTCGCCCAGGGGGCGGCCGAGCTGTTGCCCGGGGCGCGGCTGGCGAGTGTCCCGGAGGACGACGTCGAGCGCGCGATCGACGCCGACACCGCCGTCGTCCTGCTCACCCATGTCGACTATCGAAGCGCCGCCCGTTTCGACATCGCGCGAATCAACGCGGCCGCGCACGCGCATGGCGCGCTCACCCTGTGGGACCTGTCGCACAGCGCCGGCGCGCTCGAGCTCCAGCTCGACGCGACCGGCTGCGACCTCGCCGTCGGCTGCGGCTACAAATATTTCAACGGCGGCCCGGGCGCTCCGGCATTCCTGTTCGTCGCCGAGCGGCTGCAGGGCGAGCTGCGCTCGCCGCTGCCGGGGTGGATGGGGCATGCCGAGCCGTTCGCGTTCGAGCCGGATTACCGCCCGGCCGAGGGCATCGCGCGCTTCCTGACCGGAACCCCGTCGATCGTCGCGCTCGCCGCGTTCGATGCCGGGCTCGACAGCTTCGCCGGGCTCGA
>DASTZO010000224.1:0-4016 GCA_035764265.1 Sphingomicrobium sp. | reverse complement strand
AGGACCTGTTTTACTGTCGAAGGCGTGCGCTGGAGGAACAGCAGGCCGCCCGACTGGCGGCATGCGACGCCGCGCGGCACCGGCACGATGAGCTGGCCGACATGTACCGCCTTCGAGTGGCGATGCTCTCGAAGCCATCCGAATGGCGGGCCGGCGCCTGGCAATGGGATGAGCTCGCCGAAGGGCCGAGTGGAGCCGCGAAGGTGACGGGCCGTGAAGATCGCCCTGTTCAGCACCAAGTCGTATGACCGCCGGTTCTTCGATGCCGCCAATTCCGGCCGGCACGAACTGCGCTATCTCGAACCGAGGCTGACGAGCGCAAGCGCGCCGCTTGCCAGGGGCGCCGACGCGGTCTGCCTGTTCGCCAATGATCGTTCGGACCGAGCGGCGATCGAGACATTCGCCGAACTTGGAGTGCGGCTGATCGCCCTGCGCTCGGCCGGCTTCAACAATGTCGACCTGAGCGCCGCGCACTCCAAGGGGATCGCGGTCTGCCGTGTCCCCGCTTATTCGCCGCACTCGGTGGCCGAGCACAGCTTCGCCCTGATCCTCGCGCTCGTCCGCAAGATCCATCGTGCCTACAACCGGGTCCGGGAAGGCAATTTCGCGCTCGAGGGGCTGCTCGGCTTCGACCTGGCCGAAAAGACGATCGGAATCGTCGGCGTCGGCAACATCGGGGCGGTCGTGGCGACGATCGCCAAGGGGTTCGGCTGCAGGATATTGGCGAGCGACCCGGTTCGGCGCTCCGAGTGCGCGTGCCTGGTCGACTATGTCGATCTCGACACCCTTCTCGCCGAATCGGACATCGTCACCCTGCACTGTCCGCTCAACTCGGCCACCCGCCACCTGATCGATTCGTCCGCTCTGGATCGCATGAAGCCGGGCGCGATCCTGATCAACACCAGCCGTGGGGCGGTGGTCGACACGCAAGCGGTGATCGGCGCCCTCAAGCGCCGCCGGCTGGGAGGGCTGGCAATCGACGTTTACGAGGAGGAGGAAGCCCTGTTCTTCGAGGACCGGTCGGACCAGGCGATCATGGACGACCAGTTCGCGAGGCTCCTGACCTTCCCCAACGTCCTGGTCACCGGCCACCAGGGTTTCTTCACGGTCGAGGCGCTGGCCAACATCGCCCGGACCACGATCGCCAATTGCGATTCCTTCGAGCGCAGCGGAGTGCCGCTCCATCCCGTGCCGGCCCCGCCCAAGCGGAGGGAAACCGAAGCGGCCGGCCCGCCGGCCGGGGCGCTCGTGACAAGCTCCTAGGCGATCGCCAGGCGCCAGCCGATGGTCAGCACCAGCACCGCGACGCTCGCCGCCATTCCCGCCACCGCGGCGGCGCCCGAGCGGCGCGCATAGACAGCCGTCACGAGGATCTTCACGGCCATGTTGGCGACGATGGTCCCGGCAATGGCGATGGCCGCCACCCGGCGATCGATCGCCGAGACGGGCAGGCCCGAGAGCGTGACGATCGCGGCGTCGACATCGAAGCTGCCGGTGAAGAGCAGCGAGGCCGCGATACCGGTCTCGCCGAACCGCTCGCGAGCCCATCGCGTGGCCACCGCCGCGGCGGCTACGATCGCGACGAACCCGAACGCGGGCAGAAGCTCGACCGGGTTTCCGGACACCGGCGCCCTCGCCTCGTCCGCCTGCGGGGCGCGCCACCAGGCCAGGAGCGCGATGGCCATTCCGACGGCGGCGGCGGGACCGACCGTCACCAGGAACTGCGCCACCGTCGAAGGCGACAGAATGGCCATCAGGATGACGACCCGAATGTACATCATTGCGCTCGCGAGCAGGATTCCCGCCGCGAACGGGCCGGCCGCTCCCCGGCCCAGCTGCCGGGCCAGCGAAGCGGTGACGGCCGTCGATGAATAGGCGCCGCCGATGATGGCCGTCGCCAGCACCCCCTTGCGCGCGCCGATGGTCCGGCTGGCGATATAGCCGGCGAACGAGAAGCCGGTGATGAGGACGACCACGAGCCACAGCTGAAACGGGTTCCAGGAATCCAGCGGGCCCATGTTGCGATTGGGAAGGAACGGCAGGACCGCGGCCGCGATGACGGCATAGCGCGCGAAGGCGTGGACATCGTCCCGGTTGAGGCTCGCGACCAGGCCGTGGCTCTGTTCGCGAGTGGCCAGCAGCAGGGTGACGACCGCGGCTCCGGCAACGGCCAGCGCCGGCTGCCCGGCGCCGGCGAGCAGCCCGAGGGCAAGCGCGACGACGGCCGCGACGAAGCTCGTCGCGTCGTGCTGGGCGCGATCGCGCCAATAGCCGGTGCCAAGTCCGGCCAGCAGCGCGACCGCCAGGACCAGGGTCGCGCCGGGATGGATCATCGTTCCGAGAAGCGCCGCGATTCCCCCGCCGGCACCGACGAGCGCGAAGGTTCGAACCCCCGCCACCCTCGTGCCCGCGGGGTAACGCCGTAGCCGCCAGCCGCGCTCGATGCCGATCATCAGGCCGGCCGCGAGCGCTGCCCCGAGCAGCAAGGCGGGAGAAGTGGAGTCCACGCAGCAGGACTTACATCAAGCGGGCCGAAAAAATGACGGAAATGCCTCCCGGCGGACAGGCTGGGGAGGGGGAGTCCGCCGGCAGGTCACCGCTCATTGTCGGGGAGGTCCGCGGCGCGGTGAATAGGTAATGCTACCTAGCGCGAGGCTCCGGCTGCTCCTCCTCGATGACCGTGACGGCGTCCGGATCGCCGGCTCGAAGCGAATCGGCGGTGACGACGATCGTCGTTCCGGGCTGCACGAGCGCGGCGACGGCCCGCCTGAACTCCTCCGGCGCGTGGAACCGCCGCCACTCCTCGGGCGGGACCGGCGAACCGGCCGTCCCCTCGCCCGCCAGCGGCACGCGCAGCCAGTGCTGGCCCCGGGAGTCGGTCGCCCGAAGTGCATAGGCCCATGTCCCCGTGACCGGCCCCTCGACGCTGACCGGGGCCGAGCCGATCCTGACCCCGTTGCGAAGGACGACCGCGCGCCGGTCCGCCGCGCTGACGACGATGGACAGCGGGCCGGACAGGGATCTTTCGGGATTCCATTCGACCGCTTCGCCGGGCGCCGGCAGGAGCTCCCTGCCCGCCAGCGCGATCTCCGGGGTCGGAGCGACTCGCGGAGTCGTCGCCTGGTCGGTCACCACCACGGTCATTCCAAGCCGGGTCACTCCATAGAGCAAGCGGGCAAAGGCCGCCGGAAGGCGGATGCAGCCGTGCGAAGCGGGGTAGCCGGGAAGCTGGCCCGCGTGGAGCGCAATTCCGCTCCAGGTCAGCCGCTGCATGTAGGGCATCGGCGCATTGTCATATCTGTTCGAATAATGCTCGACGTGCTTCTGAAGGATGGTGAACACGCCGGTCGGAGTGCGATAATCCGGCCGGCCGGTCGACACGGTGGTCGCCGCGATGGGAACTCCGTTGCGGTACAGCGCCGCCCGTTGCGTGGTCGTGTTGACGATCAGCAGCAGCGGGCCGCTCGGAGCGATTCCGGGCGCCCAGACAAATTCGCCCGGGCGCAACTTCGAGACGGCCGCGACCACCGAGCCGGTGCCGATCTCGACCTGCTGCGCGTGGGCGCCATCGCCGGCGAGCGCGCCGGCAAGGGCGGCCGCGACGATCCGCGCCGGAAGACCGATCGCATTTCCCATGGCCGCGATGGTGCCCGCGGCCGCCCGCGGAGTCGCTAGGTAGAGGTCCGTAGCGCCCGAGGACCCGCTTTGGTCGGCGGACGAGCCGCGAGCCGGGGCATTGCGCCCTAGGGACCATTACGGATGCCCGGCCCCGCTGGAAGCTGGCACTGTCCTCCTGCCATCCGAAGCGATGAAGGAGGTTGTCATGGCCAGTGCATCGATGTTTGCGGGAGAGCTTGAGAAGTCGAAGGGAATCGGCGTCCGGCGCCTGACCGTCGCCACCGGGGCGACGGCCGCGACCGTCTTCATTCTCTGCTGGCTCGGAACCTTCGTTCCGTTCTCCAGCCCGACCCACGCCTATATCGGCCTGTTCACCATCGCCGGCCCGAGCTCCGTCC
>DASTZO010000223.1:0-3635 GCA_035764265.1 Sphingomicrobium sp. | reverse complement strand
TCGAGCGGCGGCAGGATCCGCGGCAGGCAGGCAGCGAGCAGCGACTTGCCGGCCCCGGGCGGCCCGCTCATCAGCAAATTGTGGCCGCCGGCGGCGGCGATCTCGAGCGCCCGCTTGGCGACCTCCTGGCCCTTGACCTGGCTGAGGTCGGGGCCGTGGCCGAGCGGCTCGACCTCGGCGACGGCCGGGGCCGGAAGCAAGGCGGTGCCTTTCAGGTGCGCGAGCAGCGCCAGCAAGTCGGGCGCCGCGAGCACGTCGAGCTCGCCGGCCCAGGCCGCCTCGCTGCCCTGCGCGGCCGGGCAGATCAGGCCCTTGTCGTGGGCCGACGCATGCAGCGCCGCGAGCAGCACCCCGGGCGAGACGGCGATCCGGCCGTCGAGGCTGAGTTCGCCGACCGCGACATAATGCGACAGGCTCTCGGCGTCGGCGGCGCCGATCGCGGCCAGCAGGCACAGAGCGATCGGCAGGTCGAAGTGCGAGCCTTCCTTGGGCAGGTCGGCCGGCGACAGGTTGACGGTGATCCGCTTGGGCGGAAGCGCGAGGCCGATCGCCGCCAAGGCCGCGCGCACCCGCTCGCGGCTCTCGGCGACCGCTTTGTCGGGCAGGCCGACGATGATGAAGGCCGGCAGCCCCGAGGAGAGCTGGACCTGCACTTCGACGGCCCGTGCCTCGAGGCCGAGGTACGCCACGGTGGCGACGGTCGCGCCCATTCAGCGCCGCGCCACGGCAGCTGACCGGGATTGCGTGTTCAGAGGGACTCCTAGCTCGGCCCGGGCACGCTAGACCCTGCGGGCCGCTATCGGCAAGCGTCCCTTGCGCCGGCAAGCCGATGCAACCACATGTCCATCCGATGATGACGCGCGAACAGTGGCGGGAGTTCGTCCGCAGCAGGCCGGTTCGAACCGCTCTGTTCATGACCGGCCTGCTGCTGCTCATCCTCTCGCCGCTTGCCGGCGCGATCCCCGGCCCCGGGGGCATTTTCGTCTTTGCCGCGGGCCTGACCCTGACGCTCAAGAACAGCGACTGGGCGAAGCGCCAGTACGTCCGTTTCATGGCCTGGCAGCCGAAGGCCGGGCGCTGGGCCGACTGGGGCCTCAGGCGGCGCAGCGCGCGGCGCCGCGAGGAGCGGCGCAAGCTGCGCCGGGCGCTGGGCCACCCGCCGACGCCCGACGAACTTCGGCAAGGGCCTCTCGCGGCGCTGATCCCCGATCCGCCGGCCAAGGCGCCCGAGAAATGGGGCGATCGCGAGGGGCGCGCCGACCGGCCTTCGAGGGACCCGGCCAATTGACTTTGACGCGCCCCTCCACTATCGGCGCACCCGATTGCGGCTGCCCGAACGGCGGCCCTTTTTCTTTGATCCATTAAGGCATGAGCGATGAAGCGCACCTTCCAGCCGAGCAATCTGGTCCGCAAGCGGCGCCACGGGTTCCGCCACCGCATGGCGACGCCGGGCGGGCGCAAGCTGCTGAACGCGCGCCGGGCGCGCGGCCGCAAGAAGCTCAGCGCCTAGCCACGCTCCGCAAGCGCTCCGATTTCCTCGCTGCCAATGCCGGCAAGCGCGCGGCGACCCCCGGCTTCGTGCTGCAGGTCCGCGACCGCGCCGACGGCGACCCCGCCAAGCGCGTCGGCTTCACCGTCACCAGGAAGATCGGCGGCGCCGTCGTCCGCAACCGGATGAAGCGCCGGCTTCGGGCGCTGGCCCGCGAGATCCTGCCCGAGGGCGGCTTTCCGGGCGCCGACCATGTGCTGATCGGCCGCTCGGGCGGCATCGAGCGCGACTTCGCGCAGCTTCGGCTGGAGCTGACGGGCGCCCTGGAGCGCCTTCGGAAATGATCGCCCGGCTGCTGATCTGGGTCGCCCGCAGCTGGCAGGCGGGGCCGTCGAAAGTGCTTCCGCCGAGCTGCCGCTACACTCCGAGCTGCTCGGCCTATGCGATCACCGCTCTGTCGCGCTATGGCGCCGCGCGGGGCGGCTGGCTGGCGTTGAAGCGCATCTGCCGGTGCCACCCGTGGGGCGGCCAGGGCTATGACCCGGTCCCATGAAGGCCGGTCCCATGAAAAGGCCGGTCCCATGACGAGGATTCCGAGTTGAGCGACGACAATAAGAACATGATCCTCGCCATCGTGCTGAGCGCCCTGGTGCTGCTCGGCTGGAGCCTGGTGTCGGACAAATTGCTGCCGACCGCGGGGCCGCAGACGGTGCGGGTCGAGAACGGCAAGGCGAAACCGCTGCCGCAGCCGCAGGCCGACCCGGCCGCCGACCGGCCCCAGGCGCTGAGGAACCGGGCGATCGTGCTCGCCTCGACCCCGCGGGTGCGGATCGAGACCCCCGCCTTAAAGGGGTCGATCAACCTGAAGGGCGCCCGGATCGACGACCTTGTGCTGCTTCGCGAGCGCGAGGGGATCGCCAAGGATTCGCCGCCGGTGAGGCTGCTGTCGCCGGCGGGCGCCCCCGCCGGCTATTTCGCGAGCTTCGGCTGGACCGGCGAGGGAACGCAGGCGCCCGGCCCCGACGCCGTGTGGACGACGAGCGCGCCCATCCTTTCACCGGGGCGCCCGGTGACCCTGAGCTGGGCCAGCCCGAGCGGCCTGAAATTCGAGCAGACCATCGCGGTCGACGACGATTATCTGTTCACGGTCCGCCAGCGGGTCGCCAACCCGAGCCCCAATGCGGTCGCGGTGCGCCCCTACGGGCTGATCAGCCGGGCCAACGAATCGCCCGACCCCGACGGCTGGACGATGCACGTCGGTCCGATCGGCTTTCTGGACGGCGCCGCCAATTACGACGTCGACTGGGACACGCTCGACGAGGCCGGGGCCGAGGGCGAGCGCTTCGCCAGCCGCGGCGGCTGGCTCGGATTCACCGACAAATATTGGCTGGCGGCGCTGGCCCCGGCCCAGGACGCGGCAATCTCGGCGAGCTTCCGAAGGGCGCCGAACGGCCCCTACCAGGCCGATTTCGCGCGTCAGCCGATCATCGTCCCGCCCGGCCAGGCGATCGCCATCGAGAGCCATCTGTTCGCCGGCGCCAAGGAAAAGGGGCTGCTCGACCGCTACGAGGCGATGGGCATCCCCAAGCTGTCGAAGTCGATCGACTGGGGCTGGTTCGAATGGTTCATGCGGCCGATCTTCGACCTCCTGAACTGGCTGTTCAAGCAGATCGGCAATTTCGGCGTGGCGATCATCTGCCTGACGTTCATCGTCCGGCTCTTGATGTACCCGATCGCCCAGAAGCAGTTCCAGTCGATGGCGGCGATGCGCAAGGTGCAGCCGAAGATGAAAGCGATCCAGGAGCGCTACAAGGACGACAAGCCGCGCCAGCAGCAGGAGATCCTGAAGCTCTACCAGACCGAGAAGATCAACCCGGCCGCCGGCTGCCTGCCGATCCTGCTCCAGATCCCGGTCTTCTACGCGCTCTACAAGGTGCTGCTGGTGAGCGTCGAAATGCGCCACCAGCCGTTCGCTCTGTGGATCAAGGACCTGTCCGCGCCCGATCCGGCGACGGTGCTGAACCTGTTCGGGCTGCTGCCGTTCGACCCGCCGGGGTTCCTCGCCATCGGCATCCTCCCGATCCTGCTGGGGGTGACGATGTGGCTGCAGTTCAAGCTGAACCCGCAGCAGATGGACCCGACTCAG
>DASTZO010000222.1:0-6019 GCA_035764265.1 Sphingomicrobium sp. | reverse complement strand
GGGCGGTGGCGGCGCCGATCTCGTCGGGCCCCGGGATGTTGAGGGTCCAGCCCTTGGAGACGTCGAGCAGTCCGCCGACGTCGTTGGGAGCGCGGGCGACCGGCGGCCCGGCCTCCGCTTCGGCGATCGCGGCCAGCTGTTCCGGGGTTCCCGGCTGGAGCGGCGCGCGCAGCGGCGGGCGAAGCGCCAGCGGATCCTGCGGCTCGCCGACATAGCGGCCGGAGAAAGCGGCGCTCTGACCCCAGGCGCCCGGCCAGCGGTAGAAGATGTGCGCCCCCAGCTGGGTGATCTTGGTCAGCATCGGCGCCCACCGCGGGGCCACGTAATTGGCGTGATAATGGGTCGACGCCCCGACCGATTTCTCGACGTAACCGCCCAGCGCCGCCTCGGCGACCGCTTTGGCGTCGCGCCACGCGCCCGTGGCCGGCGCTCGGTAGAGCGAGCCGTCGCACACGAAGCTGAACTGGCAGACCGGCGAGCGCGAGCCCTGGTAGACGACTCCGCAGACCGATTTCGGGAAGGCTGGGTGGCGCATCCGGTTGAGCACGACCTGGGCGACCGCCCGGCGGCCGGCCAGGGGCTCGAACCCGGCCTCGTAATAGACCGCCTGGGTCAGGCACAGAAGCGCCCGGCGCTGGTCGAGGTCGTCGCCGCCGATCTCGAACGGGCGGGCGGCCTGGACCGGTGTCGTGCTGAACGGAAGCGCCGCGTTGATCAGCCTCGCTTCCTCGCCGATCGCGCGGATTTCCGCGGGCGAAGCGCTGGTCGCGGCGACCATCGCCGCGGCCTTGGCGGGCGTCAGCTGGATCGAGACGCTGTCGTCCGCCGCCCCGGCCGGCGCCATGAAGCCGACGGCGCCGATGGCCAGGCCGGCGAGCATCACCACCGCGAAGGCGATCGCCTCGACCTTGTATTCGGTCAGCCGGGCCGCAAGCCGGCGGCGGGCGATTGCGAGCGACGTCATTTCTTCGAATCCTTCTTCGGCGTTCCGCCGAGATGGCCGAGCACCTGGTCGCGCGGCCCGTCGGCGATGATCCGCCCGGCGTCGATGACGATCAGCCGGTCGAGGATGGACAGCATGTTGTGGCGGTGGGTCGCGACCATCAGCGTCTGGTCGGGCGCCAGCGCCGTCTTGAGATGCTCGATGAAATAGAGCTCGGTCTGGGTGTCCATCGCCCCGCTCGGCTCGTCGAGGAACAACAGCTTGCACGGCGAGACCAAGGCCCGGGCCAGCACCAGCAGCGAGCGCTGGCCGCCCGACAGCTGCGAGCCGCGCTCGCCGACCGCGAGGTCGAAGCCGGCCGCATCGCGCGACAGGAAGATGTCGGCGCCCGAACGGACGACGGCGTCGACCAGCTGGTTGTCGGTCGCCTGGGCGGCGCCGAGCATCAGGTTGTCGCGGACCGAGCCGCTGAACAGCTCGGAATCCTGGCCGACGAAGCGGAACGCCTCGCGCAGCTGGTGCGGGTGGAACTGGCGGCTGTCGAGCCCGTCGACGGTGTAGGTGCCGCCGGTGGGCTCATACAGGCCGCACAGCACCCGCCCGAGGGTCGACTTGCCCGACGCGACCCGGCCGATGATCCCGATCCGCTCGCCGGGACGGACCGTGAGGTTGAGGCCCGACAGCGCGTCCTTGGCCGCGTTCGGATAGCGGAAATCGACATTGTCCAGCTTGATGTGGCCGGCGCGAATCTCGGGCATGATGCTGCGCATCGACGATTGCCGCTCGTCGGCGACGTCCATCATCTCCTGGAGCGAATCGAGGGTCGCGAACGCCTGCCGCCCGCGCGTGAAGAGGAACGCCAGCTGGCCGATCGGCTGGATGGCGCGGCCGGCGAGCATGATGATGGCGATGATCGCGCCCATCGTCATGTCGCCCTGGTTGAACTGGTAGAAACCGCCGATCAGAAGCCCGACGCTGATCAGCTGCTGCGAGACTCCGGCGAGGTTGACGGCGACCGCGGTCAGCCGCCGCATCCGCTCTTGGGTCGTCGCCGACATGCCCGAATAACGCCGCCAGCGGCCGAGCATCTGGCCTTCCGCGCGCGCCGCCTTGAGGGTCTCGGCGCCGGCGATCGATTCAACCAGCAGCGAGTTCTGGAGGCTCGAGTCCGCCTGCGCGTCGATCGCCGCCCGGCCCATGCTCCGCTGGAGGCTCATCCCGGCCGCGAACATCAGCACGATGCCGACGATCGGCACCACCACCAGCCAGCCGGCGAGCACCGTGATGAGGATCAGGAACAGGAAGAGGAACAGGACGTCGACCGCCAGGACGACCGTGGTCGAGGCGAAGAAATCGCGGACCAGCTCATATTCCGACACCCGCCGGGCGAGCGCCCCGGTGCTGCCCTGGCGCGCCGCCATCGGCAGGTTCATCACCTTCTCGAACAGCTTCTGGGCGAGCTTCGCGTCGAGCTTGCGGCCGATCTCGTCGATCAGCTGCGCCCGCGCGAGGCGCAGGATGAAGTCGAACAGCAGCGCCAGGCCGACACCGGCGGCGAGCACCCACAGGGTCGACACCGCCTTGTTAGGGATCACCCGGTCGTAGACGTTCATCGTGAACAGGGGCATCGCCAGCGCCAGCATGTTGACGATCAGCGCGGCGAGGATGACCGGCCAGAACTCGCGCCGGACTTTCCACACTTCGGACCAGAACCAGTGGGTCCGCCGCGCCTTGTCCCACGGGCGCTCGTTCTCGCGCTCCCTGGCCGGGTCGGCTTCGACGACGACCGCTCGGCCGGTGAACACCGCCTCGATCTCGGACAGCGGGGCCCACAAGGGCTCGGCGACTCCGGGCGCGTAGATCAGCCCGTCGCCGTCGCGCATGTCGAGCAGGACCGCGGCCCGGTCGTCCTCGAGCTCGAGGATCGCCGGCAGCTTGCGCGACGGCCAGCCCTTGAGCTTGCGGCTGACCGGGTCGCCGCGCATCCCGACCTGCTCGAGCGCCGGCTCGACCTGGTGGAACGGCAGCGTGCCCTTTTCGGAAAGTGCGAGACCGGCGCGCAAGAGCACCGGCGAGGACGGCCGGTCCGCCTCGCGCGCGAGGTACGTCAGGCAGTCGAGGACGGGGTCAATTTCACGCGACGGCTGTGCGTCGAGCCAATGCATGAAACTCACTACCCGCCCCCAGAGTTACTGACTGCCGCCAGCCGGCGCCGGGGGTCCCATGCGAGGCAGCGGATAGCTGTTCTCGTCGAGATCCGCGGGCGGGATGGGGTTGACGCGGAAGCGCGTCCGTTCCTCGCTGTAGGCAGCGGTCGGCATCGAAACGCCAAGGCATTCGATCAGCCGGTTGGTCGACGCCAGCACGCGATACTGGGCATACAGCTTGGCCAGCCGGGCCGTCTCGGTCTGGGCCTGGACGTTGTTGCGCGTGTTCTGCGCATCGAGCACGTCGAGCAGCGAGCGGCGGCCGATGTTGAACTGCTCGCGGTAGGACAGCAGCAAATCGTCGGCGATACGCTGCTGGGTCTCGAGCTCGCTCACCAACCGGCTCTGGTTCTGGAGCCGGCTCCAGGCGGTCCGCACGTCTTCCTCGGCGCGACGGGTCCGTTCGAACAGCCGGCCGTGCACTTCATCGGCCCGGTTGCGTTGCTCGCGGACGTTCGCCTCCTTGATGCCGCCATTGTACAGGTCCCAGCGAAGGACGACGTTGGCGAGCAGGTCGGTGGTGCGGCCGGCAAAGCCGTCGATGTCGTGCCCGGCGCGGGCCCGGCCCTCGAGGTTGACCCGCGGACCGATGTCGGCGCGGGCGGCCCGGATGTCCTCGCGCGCTGTGGCGAGGTCGGCGATGGCTTCCTGGACGCGCGGGTTGTTCTGCCGAGCCAGAGCTTCGGCCTCCTCGAGCGTCGCGGGCTGGCACTGCGACAGGTCGGGCGGCATCGACACGCTGTCGACCGGAAGGCCGGTCAGCGTGCGGAAGGTGATTCCGGCGTTCTCTAGGTCCTCGCGGGCCTCGGTGACCCGGGCGCGGGCCGATTGCAGCCGCTCTTCGGCCTGCTGCTGGTCGGCAATGCTGATCGAGCCCTTCGAAACGCCTTCGCGAAGGTCGCCTGAAAGCCGCTCGTGGAAGGTCGCATTGTCTTCCGCGATCGCCACCAGCCGCTGCTGGAGGAGATAGTCGATATAGGTGCGCGAGACATTGAGGGCGACGAACTCGGAGCGCTCCTCGACGCGGGCCGCGGCGGCGTCGGTGCGCGCGGCCTGGCGGCGGATTTCCGCCTCGCGGCCGCCGCTGTCGAACAGCAATTGGTCGACGATCAGCTCGCCCTCGATCGGCCACAGGGTCTCGTCGGCGATGCCGATGTTGCGCCGGGTCGGGTTGCGCAGGTTGCGGACGCCCGCGGATCCCTCAACGGAAACGCGCGGATGCCACAGCCCCTGGGCCTGGACCCGCTCTTCGCGGGTGGCTTCCCGGTTGGCGACCGCCTGGCGGATCTCCGGGTTGGTGCTGAGGGCAGCCTGAACCGCGTCGCGCAGCTCGACCGCGTAGGCCGGTGACGTGCACAGCAGCACCGCCCCGGGGACGATCATCGTCCAGTGCTTCCTTTTCATAATTCCCCCTTCTGGTCTTCAGTTTGGGTCTCCACCGTCCACCAGCGGAGACCCTCTGGCTTCAAATCTCGATCAGGCCGCGGCAACCACCGCATCATGATGGAGCATGGGATCCACCGTGACCGATGAATGGCCGCCCGGGAAGCCGGCAAAACCGGCCGTGTCCCAGCCTGAAACGGCGGCAGCGCCGTGGCTTGCAAGCGCGTCCAGCGCCGCGTTTCCGCCCGGGACCTGATTCGCCGCGGCATCGAGCACCGCGTCGATATCCGGCCCGCCGCCGCCGGCAAGCGCGTCGATCAGCACCCGGCCGACCTCCGCCGTGCCCTGGGCCTGCGCGTCGAGCGCATTCCCGTTCGCGCTCGCGAGCATTTCCGCGGACGGCATCCCGACCACAGCGCTGGTGAAGGCCGACTGCGCCGGGTCCGGCTGCTGGATCTCGGTGCCCTGGGGCAGCTCGATGGGCGCCAACGACTGCTCGCCGCCGGCATCGGTCAGCGACAGCTTCTCGACGATCGCCGAATGACTGGCCGAAGGACCGCCGGAATAGTCGCCGGCGGCAATCTCCAGCGATTCGCCGCCAAAGGCATCGCTGACGATGTCGCGGCTGTCGAGCGTGTAGCCTTGCATGGCGCCGCCGTCGTAGCCGAACGCCGTCGTGCCGAACGTCGCATAGTCGCCGCCCGGAGCGAAGCCGTTGGCGGCCGCCGCCGAACCCACGCCCAGCCCCGCCGCGGCGATCGCGCCCAACAACACGCTGTTGTTGTTGGCGGCGCTCATCGAACGCTGCTGGTCGAGGCTGTCCGAGGAGGTTAGCGAGAAGGCCGACGTATCCTCGATCGGCTCCTGGCTGACGACTGCCGTCGAAGCAGTGCTAGTCGTGGTCGTCGTGTCGCCGATGTTGACGATGATCGACTGGGTAACGGCGTCGCCGTCCGCGTCCTCGACCGTGACATCGAACGACAGGCTTGCGTTCTGATCCGCGGTCGACGTGGTGACAAAGCCGATCGAGGTGATCTTGAACGGCGCATCACTCACGTCCGTATCAAATGGCTGCGTGCCGGTACTTCCGACGCCGATCGCTCCATTGAGGTTGATGCCGGAGCCGGTGATGCCTTCATCGGAACCCGCGATCTGCGCGCCGACGATCACCAGGTTGGTATTGCCTTCCTGATAGTCGTTGGGCTCGATCACGATGAGTCCGTCGTTGTTGTCGAGCGTGATGCTGTCGTACGCGGTCCCCGTAAGTGCCGCGTCACTTTTGATGATGTCGGCATTTTGAACCACCACGGCCTTGGTCGTGTAGATACCAGTGACCGTGTCGTAGAGCTTCAGGATGATGATCATGTCTTCCGAAGTACCGACGCCGTCCAGCTTGATGAACATCGACGTGGAGCTGGCAGTTGGTTCCTGGCCCAGCGTACCGCCCGGATCGGTCGAGTAGAGGTTGAAATCAAGCACCTCCCCG
>DASTZO010000221.1:0-5336 GCA_035764265.1 Sphingomicrobium sp. | reverse complement strand
CGCCGCCGAGCGCAAGCCGCTGGAGAGCGTCAGCCGGCCGCTCGCCGCCGCGGACTGATGCACGATGAGTTTAAGTCGAAGAAGGCAGCAACGGCGGCGGTCTGCTCCCCTCCCCCTACAAGACCCCACCCCGCCTGCCGCGCATCGCGCGGCAGGCGACCCTCCCCACAAGGGGGAGGGTTGATGCCGCTCTACCTGATTTGATCGCAGGCGTTAGGTCAGCTCGCTTCGCGCAGCCGCACGGCGCCTTCGAGATCGACCGAGACCAGCTGCGAGATGCCGCGCTCCGCCATGGTGACGCCGAACAGCCGATTCATCCGCGCCATGGTGATCGGATTGTGCGTGATGATCACGAAGCGGGTGTCGGTCGCGCGCGTCATCTCGTCGAGTAGGTCGCAGAACCGCTCGATGTTGTGATCGTCGAGCGGGGCGTCGACCTCGTCCAGCACGCAGATCGGTGCCGGGTTGGTGCGGAACACCGCGAAGATCAGCGCCAGCGCGGTCAGCGCCTGTTCGCCGCCCGAGAGCAGCGACAGCGTCGCGGGCTTCTTGCCGGGCGGCTTGGCGATGATCTCGAGCCCGGCTTCCAGCGGATCCTCGGCCTCGATCAGCTTGAGTTCGGCGGTGCCGCCGCCGAACAGGTGGGTGAACAGCTCGCGGAAGTGGTTGTTCACCACCTCGAACGACGCGAGCAGCCGCTCGCGGGCTTCGCGGTTCAGGCTCTGGATGCCCTGGCGCAGCCGCTTGATCGCCTCGACCAGGTCGTCGCGCTCGGTGGTCAGCGTGGTGTGCTGGGTCTCGACCTCGCGTAGTTCCTCGTCGGCGCGCAGGTTGACGGCGCCGAGCCGCTCGCGTTCGCGCCGCAGCCGTTCCAAGGTCGACTCGACCTCCGCCACCTCGGGCAGCGGCTTGTCGGGATTGAGTTCGGCGAGACCCGCGACCTCGGCCGGCGCCACCTCCAACATCTCGACGATCTCGTGATCGATGTCGGCAAGCCGCCGCTTGCCGGCCTCGAACCTCTCCTCGGCTCGCGCCGCGTCTTCGCGCGCGCTGCCCATTGCGTCGAGCGCCGCACGGGCGTCGCGGTCGGCCTCGGCCAGCCGGGTCTCGGCTTCCGCCAGCCGGTCGGCGGCGGCGCGGCGGTTGCCTTCCGCCGTCTCGATCTCGCCGATCAGCGCCGTGCGCTGCTCGGCAAACACCTGCGGCGCATTTTCGAGGTCCGCGCGTTCGGCCTTCGCTTCCTCGACCCGGACAGAGAGGGTCTCAAGCTGCGAGGTGGCGCCGGCGTTGCGGGCCGTCCAGCTCTCGCGCTCCGAGCCGATGGTGACGAGGCGCCGGGCCGCCATCTCGGCTTCGCGCGCGAGCCCCTGCGCTTCCGCCCGCACCTCCGCGACCCGCGTCCGGTGGCCTTCGATCTCCGTCTTGACGGCGGCGAGTCGCTCCTCGATGTCCGCCGACGGCGGCAAGGCCGTGAGCGACTGCTCGACGTCGCCCCGCGCGATCGCGGCCTCGTCGCGGCTCGCGGTGAGCCGCGCCTTGGCTTCGCCGAGCGCCGAGCGGCGTGCCGAATTGCGGCTGACTTCGCGCTCGACCTCGGCGTGACGGTTGCGCGCCGCATGCGCGGCCTGCTGCAGTTCGCGCCAGCGGTTGCGCGCAGCGGTTTCGGCGGCGGCGGCGGCAGTGACTTCGGCCTGCGCGTGCGCCGCCGCCTGCTGGCGGGCTTCGACGTCGTGGCGCACGGTCGAAAGTTCGGTCTCGATGTCGGCAAGCCGGTTCTTGCCGGCGAGCCGCCGCGCTGCGCCGGTCGGCGCATTGGCGGCGACCGAGAAACCGTCCCAGCGCCACAGATCGCCGTCGCGGGAAACGAGCCGCTGGCCGGGCTTCAGCGCGGGCATCAGACGAAGCGCGTCCTCGCGCACGATGACGCCGATCTGCGCCAGCCGGCGCGCCATCTCTTTGGGTGCCGAGACATAGGCACCAAGCGGCTCGGCGCCGTCCGGTAGTACGGGGTCGGACGGATCAATCTCGGCGCCGGCCCAGCGCATCGGTGCCGACGGATCGACCGGTGCCTCGAGGTCGTCGCCCAGCGCGGCGCCGAGCGCGGCCTCGTAGCCCTTCTCGACCTTGAGGTCGTCGATCACGGCCGGCCACAGGTTCTTGGTGTCGACGTGCAGGAGCTTGGCCAGCGTCTTGGCCTCGGTATCGAGACGGCCGGCGCGCCGCTCGGCTTCGGCCAGCGGCCCGCGGGCGACGTCGAGCGCCTGCCGGGCCGCCGAATGCGCGGCTTCGGCGCGCAGGGATGCGGCCTCGGCTTCCGTCACCGCGGCCTGCGCCTCTTCGGCGGCGATCGCGAGTGCCGCGACGTCGGGATGGCCCGCATTGGCGGCCTCGAGCGAAGCCAGTTCGGCCTCGACCGCGGCGGTTTCATTCGCCAGCCGGGCGAGCCGGTCGTCATGGGCGCGCGCGGCCTGCTCCAGCGCTTTGCGACGCGCAGTCAGGTCGGCGAGCGTCCCGGTGAGTTCGCCGAAGGTCTTTTCCGCGACGCCCAGCACCGCGCCCGCCTCGGCGACGCGCGCGTCGGCGCCGGTCCGCTTTTCCGCATTGGCGTCGATGTCCTGCTTGAGCGATTCCTCTTCGGCGGCAAGTCTGGTCAGCGCCGCTTCGGCATCGACTACGTGCTGGCGCTCGCGCTCGATGTCGCCCTCGAGTTGCACCAGCCGGCGGTCCAGTTCGGCGATGCGATCGCGCGCCCGCGCCTCTTCCTTCTCCAAGGTCTCACGCGCAACCACAAGGCGATGCAGCCCGGCGGCCGCCGCCGCTTCGGCTTCGCGCAGCGCTGGCAGTTCGGCCGCCGCCAGAGCCTGACGGGTCGCGGCTTCGGCCTGCGCGCCGGTACGATCGGCGACGACTCGCACCGCTTCGTTCATGGCCTGCTCGGCTGCGGCAAGCTCGGCGCTCGCCGCGGTCCAGCGCAGGTGGAACAGGGTTGCCTCGGTGCGGCGGATCTGGCCGGCGATGTTGCGGTAGCGCACCGCCTGGCGTGCTTGCGTCTTCAGCGACGCCATCTGGGCGTTGAGCTGGTTGATGACGTCTTCCAGCCGCAGCAGGTTCTGCTCGGCGGCGCGCAGCCGCAACTCGGCCTCGTGGCGGCGGGCGTGCAGGCCTGAAATGCCGGCGGCCTCTTCCAGTACGCGGCGGCGCTGCTCGGGTTTGGCCTGGATGATCTCGCCGATCCGGCCCTGATGCACCAGCGCAGGCGAACGCGAGCCGGTGGAAGCGTCGGCGAACAGGATCTGCACGTCGCGGGCGCGGACCTCGCGGCCGTTGATGCGATAGCTCGAGCCCTTCTCGCGCTCGATCCGGCGCGAGACGTCGAGGCTTTCGGTATCGTTGAACTGCGCCGGCGCCTTGCGGTCGCTGTTGTCGATGTGCATCGCGACTTCGGCGTTGTTGCGCCCGGGCCGGTTGTTGGTGCCGGCGAAGATCACATCTTCCATGTCGGCGGCGCGCAGCGACTTGTGCGAGGTCTCGCCCATCACCCAGCGCAACGCTTCGACCAGGTTCGACTTGCCGCAGCCGTTGGGCCCGACGACGCCGGTGAGGCCCGGCTCGATCAGGAAATCGGTCGGTTCGACGAATGACTTAAAGCCAAGCAGGCGCAGCCGCGTGAGCTTCATGCCGACGCTGCTCCATTCAAAATGAGCCCAGCCCCAAGGGAATCATCCTCAGGTCTCGGGCCCACGGGGTGGGTCGAGTGGTGAAGGTTCTGCCGCATCGGCCGGGAGAATGAATCGCCGCCCGTGATTTCGCAAACAAAAAGAACGCGTTATTCAACCCAAATCGCAGCCGGCCGCTTGCAGCCGGATATCCGAATCCCAGTATCGGCCAAAAACCCTAATCAGCTCTTGAGATTGGCCTCGATCTGCTTGCTCAGCTCCTCCAGCGTCGGCGAGCCGCGGAGCATCTTGCCGTTGACGAAAAACGTCGGCGTTGAGGTGACTTGAAACTTCTGCGCCGCCCGGGTGCGGACCTCCTCGATGCCGTCCAGAACTTTTTGATTCGCCAAGCACTTGTCGAACGACTCCTGGGTGAAGCCGGCCTGCTTGGCGATTGCCAGCAGCGGCTCCAGCGGCTTCTGCACCACCCAGTCCTTCTGCTGGGCGAACAACGTCTCGATCATCGGGAAATATTTGTCCTTGTCGCCGCAACGCGCCAGCATGAAGCCGGCGGCGGCCAGCGGGTCGAGCGGGAATTCGCGGAAGATGAAGCGGACCTTGCCGGTGTCGACGTATTTCTTCTTTAGCTCAGGATAGACTTGCTCGTGGAACTGGGCGCAGTGCGGGCAGGTCATCGAGGCGTACTCGATGATGGTGACCGGAGCATTCGCATTGCCGACCGCCTGCTCGCCAAGCGGCCCCGGCTCCATCAGTTCGGCGGCGGCTCCGCTGGGCAGGGTTGCCCCTGGCGCGGTAGGGGCCGGCGTCGCCGGCGACCTGCTCTGGCTCCAGGCGTAATAGCCGCCGCCAGCGGCCGCGGCGATCACGACCGTTGCGGTCCCGATCAGCAGGTTTCGACGCGAGATATCCACGATCGTATTCCTTCAGCTACAGGCGGCCGGAGCCGGAATGTCGCTATCCTGAAAAGGCAATTGTGGCAATGGCGCGCCGGGCGGAACACCCTCGCGCGGTCTCACGGCTGTTTGATGGCGGCGCCCAGCCTGGCAAGCGCCTGCCGCAGCTTTTCATCCTCAATTTCGGGGAGAGACCGGGCAAGGGCCTCGGTGGCGGCGGGATCGGGTCCAGGCGGCGGCCGGCGCCGATCGCGCCGTAGCGGAGCCTGCCGCAACCTGATGGCGGCAATGGCCTGCCAGCCAAAAAAGCGGTTGACCCGTTCGAGAATGACCCTGGACAGGTGCTGAATCTCCAGCGCGGTCGGCCCTTCGACCCGCAGCACCAGGGTACCGGGTTCGGCGGTCTGGCCATCGCGCGGCGGCGGCCACTGGATTTTTTCCGGCTGGGAGTGGGCGGCGATCTCGGGCCCGACGATGTCGGCCCAGCGCGTCACAAATCCGGTCGATGCGAAGCCCTGCCGGGCGAAGGCATCACCCAGCGTCTTGCCGAGGAGTTCGGACAGCGGCCGGGCACGCGACCTGGCGGGCTTGTTCATCTCGGAATGGTCTGCCATCGATCGGCCCATGACGCTAGATGCGCCGCATGGGAAGGCTCGATCCGGCCTCCGCTCGTCCCCGCGAAAACGGGGACCCGGAGCCTCACCCAATCCGGCATCGCTCCTCGACTGGTACGACCGCCACCGGCGCGTATTGCCATGGCGCGCGG
>DASTZO010000220.1:0-6381 GCA_035764265.1 Sphingomicrobium sp. | reverse complement strand
CGCGTTCATCTGGATGGTGAAGGCGACGTTGGTGCCGTTGTACTGGCCCTCGATCGTGTCGGCGTCGACCTGCACGAGGGTGATGGCGTGGTCGCCGATCGCGGTCTGAAGGCCGCTTGCGAGCGACGAACCGCCGCCGGCCAGCGACAATCCATAGACAACCGAGCCGGCGCCGTCGGCGCCGAACGCCTGGGTCGCGGTGATGGCCGCGGACGCACTGGTGCCGCTGATCGGGAAACCGGCCGGCGTCCCGGCCGTGGTCTCGTCGAGCAGGACCCCGGCCCCGGCCGCGACGTTGGTCAGGCTCGGGCCATCGTCATCGAATACCAGGTTGGAGCCGATGTTGATCGTCTGGCTGACCGGGTCGCCGTCGCCGTCGACCGCATTGACGGTGAACTGGATCGACGTCGCCGTCGGGCTCACCGAATCATCGGGATTGGTCGCGTCGGGGTGCTCGAGCGCGCGGATCTGGTCGAGCTTGACCACTCCGGTCGCCGAATCGACGCTGACAGTGAAGGCGAGTGCGCCGGTAGCGCTTCCGACGCGGCCCTCGACGACCCCGCCGTTGTTGAAAAGCAGGATGTCCTGGCCGGTCGCGACATCGTCGAGGCCGCTGTCGGTGCCGTTGACGACGCTGACCGAATAGCTGGTCGTGCCGGCGCCGTCGGCGCCGTAGCTGACCGCGAACAGGGTCGAGAAGTTGCCGGTGGCGTTCGTCGCCAGGTCGGTCTCGTCGACCGTCAGGGTCGGGGCGGAGATGTCCTGGCGAGTGATGGTGGGCGTGTCGTCGTCGACGTTGATCGTCAGCGTGCCCGCCGCGGAATCGCCGTCGAGGTCGGTGACGGTATAGTTGATCGTGAACTCTAGGTTGTTCTCGTCGCCGAGCGCCGGATGGTCGATCGGCGCGTTCTGAGTCACCGTGTAGGCGCCGGTGGTGGCGTTGACGGTGATGGTGAGGACGGTGACCCCGCCCTGCTGAACGAGCACCGAGCCGCCGGGGCCGTCGACATAAGTGAAGCCGGCGGGCGCGCCGGTCGTCAAGAGGTCGAAGGTCAGCGTGCCGTCGCCGCCGCTGCCGCTCAGAGTGCCGGTCAAATTCTCGGCATCGACATCGTCGCCGGTGCCGCCCGGATTGCCGCCCGCAAGCGGGACCGCGTCGTCATCGGTGCGCACGAGCGGGTTGGTGCCGACCGTCACGAGGCGGTCGGCGATGGTGATGGTCAGGGTCGAGCTCGACGTGTCGCCGTCGCCGTCGGTGATCGTGTAATTGAAGGTGTCGGTGACTCCGCCCGGCGTGTTCGGGTTGCGCACGTAGCTGTAGTCGCCGTCGGCCTCGACGGTCAGGACGCCATACTGGCCGTTGACCGTCAGCACCCCGGAGCTGAACGTCGAATCGCTGCCGCCCGCGCCGCTGATCGAGGTCAGGGTCGCGTTGTCGGCGCCGACCGTGTCCGCGCCGCTGTCGCTGTCGCCGGTGTCGCCGGCCGCCGCGTCGGTGATGAGGTTGCCGGTCGCCGGGCCGAACGTGCCCGCCGCGATGCTGTCGGTGTCGGGACGAGCGGTCGGGACGTCGTCGACGATGTTGATCGTCAGGGTCGCCGTCGCCTGGTCGCCGTCGCGGTCGGTGACCGTGACCGAGAAATCGTCGTGGGTCGCATCGCCGGACGTATTGTCGCGCAGCACATAACTGTAGCCGATCGCTTCATCGCTGATGCTGGTGATGGTCAGATTGCCGTGGGCTCCCGCGATCACCTGGCCGACGCCGGTCACCGCGACTCCATTGATCGTCACGACCGCGGGGTCGTCTTTCGCATCGATCAGGATGACCCCGGTCGTCGCCTCGCTGGGATCGTCGTTGTCGGCGCCGTTGCCATCGGCCGACTCGCCGCTACCGGCAGGCTCGCCGGAATTGCGCGTCGGAAGCCCAGCTTCGTTGACGCTGTCGATGGCATTGACCACGGCCGGCTGGCCATCGGGCTGAATCAGGATTTCGGGCTCGTCGTCGGCGATCTGGCCGGCTTCCTCGAAGATCGGCGGAGTGAAGACGAGCTCGGTCGGCGGAATCAGGTCGCCGAGGGGAACTCCGGGATCCAGCGGCGGCACGTCGACCGCGAAATTGCCGCCGCTGCTCAACGGGGTGCCGGCCGCGGGCTTGGGCTCCGCGTCGATCAGAAGCGCCGCCAGGTTGCTTGCCGGGACCTCGACTCCGCCGAGCACCAGCTGGGGCACGAACACGGCGCCGTCGATGATGACCATCTGGGTGCCGTCGGGCAGGTTGATGACCAGGTTGCGGCCGACGACCAGGATGTCGGAGAGCTCGACGCCGGGGGGAAGCGTGACGACTCCGTCGGGTCCCGGGATGATCTGCTGCGCGTTGGCCTCGATCTTCTCGATCTCGCGGCCGATGTCGATGGTCAGGGTCGCGGTGTCGCGGTCGCCGTCGGCATCCGCGAGCGTGTAGCGAAACACGTCGCTGCCGCCTTCGGGCTTGGCGGCGTGAGGCGAGTAGCTGTAGCCGCCGCGGCTATCCATGGTGAGCTCGCCGAAGCGGCCCTCGACGTGAAGGCTGCCGCCGTCCGCGGAGTCGCCTCCGCCGGCGCCCTCGAGGGCGACGATCTTGCCCGGCCCGTCGGTGACGACGTCGGCGCCGGCGGCTCCGGTGATGGTGCCTTCGCCGGTGATGGCGTTGCCGGTCGCCGGACCGCGGCTGCCGGCCGGCAGTGCATCGGCATCGTCACGAGCGTCGGGAGCTTCCGTCCCCTGGCTGCTGAAGGAGCCCGAAGCATCTTCGTATCGCATAAACCACCCCTGTTTAGTCCCGCCGCCGCGGCCCGCCGCTTGAGCTGTTGCCGAGGCCCCCTCGGCTCGACCGACCAGCGTAACGCGCATGGTTAACGGTCGAGAGTCGGCACCCCGCGTAGCTCAACACAAGACACCGACTTACGCATTTGGCAAGCTCCCGGGCATAAACCACGCGCGGCCTGGACAACATTACAGAATCGTGACGAGGCTATATATTGGTTAACGTGTTCAGTAATACACATCCATGGCCAAGCATAACTTATCAAAGCGAGTAACATCTTTATAGTTTATTCGGGCGTTTCCTAGCGACCTGCCAGTATTCATCCAACAGCTCTATTCTTATTTGCTCTACTTTCGCAGCATAGCCCTTTAGCAGATTTGGTTAGCTTCCGTTTAACGCGGGTTTAATAGCGGCGTTGTTGGGCGAGCTCGGGCGAACCGCCAAAGTGTTGGCCGCTCACGAAAAATCTGAATGGATGCGTCCCGGAATGGGACTTTTCGACCTTCGGACCGGTCGGGGGCGCCGCGACTCGGAGTCGCAAGGCCGCATGCGAGCCGTTCGAACGACCGAGTCGCAAGCTGCGGCACTTCAACCGTTCTTCGAGCCTCGAAAGCCGGCCGCGATTGGTGACCCCTACGGGACTCGAACCCGTGTTTTCGCCGTGAGAGGGCGACGTCCTGGACCGCTAGACGAAGGGGCCGTCGGCTTGAGAGCCGGCCATATGTGGGCTCGGGCTAGCCTAGTCAATCAGTCGCCACTGGCGGTCGTGGCGCGCTTTGCCGTCGCGGCAGCCCATGCACTTGCCGAACCGCGCCTGCCGGACGGCGCGGAAGTATCCATCGCGGAAAACTCAGGCCGCTGTTCAGAGGCGGCGGAGGGCCGATCAGGGCTTTGCAGCCGACGACCAATGGATGTGGACGATTTTCCACGAGCGGCCGATTCGGCGCAGCACCATCGTTTCGGCTGTAACCCGATTCACCGCCTTGCCCTTGAATGTACCGGTGGTGCGGCCCTCGCTTGCGATCCAGGCGACCGACCCGGCAGAATCGCCGGACCGGCGCGTCACCACGGCTGGGACTGCCTGGGAGTAGGCCGCATCCGCGGCAAGATGATGCGAGGCATATTCCGCCCTGCTGCGCTCGACCCCGCCGCCCTCGAATATCAGCGCGTCGGTGGCGAGCAATGCTGCCGCGGATCGTGTGTCGCCCCGGCGCAAGGCTGCGTGAAACGCATCCACTGCCGATGCCGCGCTCCGTGCGGATGACGACAGCGAGCTTGCCTGGATCGCCTTCGCGACTGGCTCGCGGGCGGATGTTGGCGACGCCGACGCCAAAAGGGCGGCAAGCACTGCACTACGAATTGCAATGGTCGGCATGTCAGTCTCCCGGATCCCGTTACCAGTCCATGTGATCGATACCGTGAACGAGCGCGCCTCCGTACCAGCCCTGGACGACGATCGCGCCAGTGATCACGGCCAGCGCGATGATCATTCCAGAGCTGCGGCTTTGGTCCGGCTTCCGGGCGGCCCAGATCGCAAGTCCCGATCCCCCGACGCCCACCGCCGTTCCGAGCCAGCGGTGGACTGTGAGGAGCGGACCGGGGTCGGCGTTGGCGGCGTCCAGCCAGCCAAGGATCGCGGCGACGGGCGCGAGGATGCCGCCGGCGACCACCAGGAACTGAACGGGCTTGCCAAAGGCCGGCCGCCGGCGCCCGGCGACCGCGGTGAAAAGCGCCGCCGGGAAGAAGGCGATGGGGAAATGCACGATGACCGGGTGAAGCCGCCCGAGCCAGTCGAGCATGCGCGCGACGAATGACATCGATGCCCTGTCCGAGCCCATTTCGCCCATCGGTTCCGACCTCGATGAATGGCTGGGCGCAGGCATCGGGCTGCTGGTCGCGGAATCGAGGGTGGCACCGCTTGCCGGCTGCGTTGCCACATTCGATGGCGCGGCGTGCTCGTCATGCTTTTTCTTGTGCGCACCGGCGGGAGCGGCAGCCAAGGCCACCGCGACCACGAGCATTGTAAAGAAGCGACCATTCATGGCTAATCGAGCTTCAGGCGAATGAAACCCATCGCGCCCATCGGGTGACGGCCGCCATACAGCGGAGCGAGGCCATCGGGCACGAAATTCACGGCGAGCAGGCCGCCGACGCCCAGCGACAGATGGTCGGCGACCCTGAAGTCGCGCAGCGCACCGAGCGACGCCTTGCCCACCTCGAAGGCTGGGCCGTGCTCGAGCTCGTCGACAAGCTCGCGATTCTCGGTCAGCTCGGCGCGCCCGAACAGCGTCCAGGAGCGGTGCTTGAGCGACGCTTCGGCAACGAAGGCGTCGTCGTTCAGCCGGTCGCCGTGGTCGTCCTGGATCGACTTGCGCCCCCAGGCGAGCGTCGCCGCGAGCTTCCAGTCCGGAGCGATCTCGCGCGCATAAAGCACGCTCGCCGACCAGCGCCTCTGGTCGACCCCGGGCTCGAGCTGCTCGGGCTCCTCGAAATACCCCCAGCTCCCTTGGAGCGAGAGGCTTCGAGTGGGATTCCACGACAGCCGCGCCGCGGTCGAGTCGAGCGGCGCCGTCTCGATGTTCCAGCGGTGCTGGTCGGGCTCGCGGCCGTTGAAGCGGCTGACCTCCACCTTCACCCGGTCGAGCACCAGCCCGCCGGTCAGCACCCCGAAGCTGATGTGGGTCGAATCGAGCCAGTGGTGGCTGATCGGCGCTTCGGGCGAATCGAGGATCGCCTCGCGATGCATGAGAGCCGGCGGCCCGAACGCCGGCTCGCCCGGCAGCGCCGCGTACAGGAAGACGCTGCTCTTCGGCCCGATGGCCTGCGACGCCGAGGCGGACAGCTCCATGAAGAAATCGTGCGGGTGCTGGCGGTCGATCAACCGGTCGGTGCCGTTGGCGGTTTCGCCGCTGGCGAGCAACAGCGGGTAGCCGCGCTTGCCCATCAGCGGGTCGGGGCTGAGCGAGGCCCGGACCTGCAGCGTCCCGTCGCCGAGCGGCCGCCGGGCCATGGCCATCAGCATGCCCGACGGGAAAACCATGTCGTCGCCGCGGCGGCCCGACTGGTGATCGTAGACGAGGTTGAGGATACCGTGGGCCATGAAGCTCCAGTCCCCGCTGGCGGCCATCAGGCCCATGTGCCCGGAATTGTCGGGCTGCCAGGCCGTGCCGGACGATTCGCGGGTCATCGGGTACGGCCCGAGCGCCCCGGTCAGGTCGGCGTGGCCGCCATGATCGGCAGCCATTGCCTTGGGATCCGCGGTCGCATGATCCATTTGCGAATGGTCGACCGGCGCGGCCGGCGCGGGCTCGGCCGGAGCCGGCACCGCTCCGTGGCCCATAGTCGAATGGTCCATCTGCGAATGGTCTGGAACCGGCGCGCCCGGCGCGGCGGGCGCTGCGGGCTCCACGGCCGGGGTTTTCGTGGCGGGGGCCTTCTTGGCCGGCGCTTTCGTGGCCGCGGGCTTCCTGGCGGGCGCCTTCTTCGCCGCGGGCTTCTTGGCGGCCGGCTTCTTTTTTGCCGGCGCCTTTTTCGCGGCGGGCGGCGGCGCTCCGTGGTGGCCGGCGTGCTGGGCGGGC
>DASTZO010000219.1:0-2084 GCA_035764265.1 Sphingomicrobium sp. | reverse complement strand
GGGCGATGCTCGACGCGTAGATTCCCGGCTGGTTCAGGCGCGCGAACGCCCGCGCCGGGGCCGGCGGCTCGGCGGCGGGCTCATAGTCGATGCGCAGCTCAGGGTAGGCGAAGCAGCCGTCGGCGCGCGCCGCCGCGTCGGGGCGGGTGCCGCTGCTGACATAAGCGGCGAGCGCCGCGCGCAGCGCCGCGGCGGAGGAATCATAGATCTCGCAAAGCTGGTCGAGGATCGCGGGAATGTCGTCGGATCGCGTCATTCCGACTCTCGCTAGGCGGCCACGCCGACGCTGGCAATGTTCAGCGCGCCGGAGCCTCGTAGACGTCGCCCGAAAGCCGGCGCGCCGCGATCAGGTAGAACAATGCCGACAACAGGTAGAAGCCGAGGCCGTAGAGCACCGACCAGCGCAGCGATTCGTCGCCGTAGGCGGCCTCCATCCGGGTCGACATCTCGCCGATGATCCACACGCCCAGCCCGATGCCGATCAGATTGTTGATCAGCAGGAACGAGGCCGAGGCGGTCGAGCGCATGTTCGAGGGCACCAGCCGCTGGATCGCCGCCAGCACCGGCCCGAGCCACGCCAGGGCGAGCATCTGCGGGACCACGAACAGCAGCCAGGCGACCCCGAGCGACGGAGCGAACAGGCCGGCCGCGAACAAGGGCGCGGCGGCGAGGAAGCACAGCGCCGGGATCAGCGCGTAGGCGCCGGGCCGGGCCGCGCCGAGGCGGTCGCCGAACACCCCGCCCAGCCAGATTCCGAGCATCCCGCCGACCAGCACGATCGAGCCGTAGAACCAGCCGATGTCGTTGAGGCCGAGCCCGAAGCTGCGGGCGAAGAAGCTCGGCAGCCAGAAGATCAGGCCGTAGCCCATGATCGATCCCGACGCGGCGCCGAGCGACAAGAGCCAGAAGCTCGGGTTGCGGGCGAGCAGCCTGGCGACGTCGAGGAACGGCGGCGCGTCGTCGGACAGGATCGCGTCGGTCGCTCCGCGCTTCGGCTCGGGGACGAACAGCTTCAACAGGACCGCCGCCGGGATCCCGGCGAGGCCGACGACGATGAAGGCGGTCCGCCAGTCGACGCTGCTCGCGATCCAGCCGCCGAAATAGATGCCGAGCGCCGATCCGATCGGGATCCCGAACGAGAATACGGCCAGCGCCCGGGCGCGGCTGGCCGGCGGGAAATAATCGGCGATCAACGAATAGCTGGGGGCCACCCCGCCGGCCTCGCCGATGCCGACCCCCATCCGGGCGACAAACAATTGCCAGAAATTCTGGGCGAAGCCGCACAAAGCGGTGAACAGGCTCCAGAAGGCGACCGACGCGGAGACAATCGCAATCCGGCTCTTGCGGTCGGCGAGCCAGGCGATCGGGATGGCCAGGGTCGAATAGAAGATGGCGAAGGCGACCCCGCCCATCAGCCCCAATTGGCGGTCGGACAGCTCGAGCTCGGCCTTGATCGGCACCGCCAGCACGCCGATGATCTGGCGGTCGACGAAGTTGAATATGTAGGCCAGCAGCAAAAGCAGGAGCACGCGCGTTCGAAGCGCGCGTGCTCCCGGGTCGGCCCCCGCCGGAGAGCTCAGAATTTCACGCCGAACGACAGGAACACCTGCCTCGGCGCGCCGTAATAAGCGGTCAGGATGCCCTCGGTCCCGAGCGTCGAGTTCAGTCCCGGAGTGCCGGCGGCGTTATTGAGGATGAACTCGCCGGTGTAGGGGTTCTGCCGAAGGAAATTGTAGCCGGCCGTGACGTAGCGCTTGTCGGTCAAATTCTTGCCGTGCAGGCCGATCGTGTAGCGGTTCCCGGCCGAGCGCCAGACGATGCTCGCGTCGAGCAGGGCGAAGCCCTTCTGGTCGAGCTGCGGGATGGCGAGCTCGAACTGCTGGCTCTTGCTCCGGTAGGACAGGGTCGCGTTGGCGTTCAATCGCCCGTCGCCGACCGGAGTGTCATAGTCGAGGCTGCCGCTCATCGTCCATTTGGGCGTGTTCTGGACCTCGCGGAAGTCGGCCATGTCGACTTCGATCGCCGGGATCGTCGCGCCCGATTCGTTGCGATTCACGACCGTGATGAACTCGAGATATTCGGCG